>CAYORZ010000315.1:0-2766 GCA_964406485.1 uncultured Gemmatimonadaceae bacterium
GCTGCAGGCCGTAGGACGGGTCACCCTTCAGGGGGTTGCGCGGGTCGGTCAGGGGGGACAACTGGCTGCCGGCGCCGTGCGTGCCCTGCGCAAGGTCGATATCTGGGGACCGCTCTTCCTGCCGCAACTCGCGGCCGTGGGGGTCGCTTCCGTCCCCATCGCCCTCTTCGTGGCGGCCTTCACGGGGATCGTTCTCGCGATCCAGGCCTCGTACACCTCCACGGGCACCGTCCCCCTCTACTTCGTCGGGGCGCTCGTCGGCAAGACGATCATCCTCGAGCTGGGCCCCGTCCTCACCGGACTCTCCCTCGCCGGGCGGGTGGGCGCCAACATCGCCGCCGAACTCGGCACGATGCGGGTGACCGAACAGATCGACGCCCTCGAATCGCTCGCCTACGACCCGGTCGCCTACCTCGTGGTGCCGCGGGTGCTGGCGGGACTGATCATGTTTCCGGTGGTCGTCGGGATGGCGATGGCGATGGGGATCGCCTCGGGGTGGGCGACCTCGCTCCTCATGCTCGACCTTTCCACGCCGCAGTTCATTCGGGGACTCCGTCTCTTCTTCGATCCCTACGACGTCCAGTTCGCCCTCATCAAGGCCGCGAGCTTCGGGCTGACCGTGACCGGGGTGGGTGCCTTCTTCGGCTACACCTGCAGCGGGGGGGCGCACGGAGTCGGGATCGCCACCACCCGGGCGGTGGTCGGCGCCAGCATGCTGATCCTCGTGCTCGACGCCTTCTGGGCGGCCGCACTCCTCTGAGCGACCGATGAGCATTCACCTCGACAACGTGTCGAAGTCCTTCGGCGACAACGTGGTCCTGCAGGGCTTCTCGCTCGACGTCGCCCAGGGGGGAATCACCACGGTGATCGGGCCGTCGGGATCGGGAAAGTCGACGGTGCTCAAGCTGATCATCGGGCTGATCCGCCCCGACGGCGGCGCGATCCGCGTCGACGACATGCGCACCGACCTCCTCACCGGCAACGAGCTCTATGCCCTTCGCCGCAAGGTGGGCTTCGTCTTCCAGTTCGCCGCCCTCTTCGACTCCATGACCATCGCCGAGAATGTGGCGATGGGTCTGCGCCGCGCCGGGGAACTCTCCTCCGCCGAGATCAGGGAGCGGGTGGCGGAGTCGCTGGCCCTGGTCGATCTCGAAGGCGTGGAAGAGAAGTATCCGAACGAGCTCTCGGGGGGTATGCGGAAGCGGGCGGGGGTCGCGCGGGCCGTCGCACTCCGCCCCCGCTACCTTCTCTACGACGAACCGACGACCGGACTCGATCCCATCACCGTGACGGTGATCGACCGCCTGATCCAGCGCATGACGCGGGAGCTTGGAGTGACCAGTCTCGTCATCACGCACGATCTGCAGAGTGCCTACCGCATCTCCGATCACCTGGCGATGCTCTACCGCGGCAAGGTCCGCTGGGAGGGTGACCCGGAGGCGATCCGGTCGGTGGAAGACCCCGTGGTACGGGGCTTCATCGAGGGGAAGCCCGAGCTGTGGGAGGCCGCCACATGAGCCGGTCTCGCGAAGTGGTGGTGGGGGCGGTGATCCTCGTGGGACTCGCGGTGATCGTCATCGGAACCCTCTGGCTCAAGGGGAGCAACTTCGGGCGCCCCTCGATCCGGGTCGACGTCCTCGTGGCCGAGATCGGCCAGCTCTCCGACGGAAACCAGGTGCGGTTCCGCGGGGTGTCGGTGGGACGGGTACTCGGCTTCGAGGTGGAGCCCGGGGGGGAGGCGGTCCGGATCCTCCTCTCCCTCACCCGTCCGGCGGATCTTCCCGAAGATGTGGCCGCCCTCGTCGCCCCCCAGTCCCTCTTCGGGGAGTGGCAGGTGGAGCTGATTTCCCGCTCCGCCCTGGGCTTCAACTACTTCGACGTCCCCCCGGGGGCACAGCGTGACGACGTTCCCGTCCTGGGCGGGTTCACGATGCCCGACATCACCCGGCTCACGGCGGCGGCCTACGACATCAGCCAGAATCTGCAGGTGCTCACCGACCGGGTGGATCGGGCGTTCAGCGAGGAGACCGCCGACAACATCCGGCTGGCGATCGAAAACATCCAGGAGGCCAGCGAGAACGTCCGCAACCTTCTCGACCAGCAGGCGCAGACCTTCGCCAACGTCAGCGGACAGGTCGAACAGGCGGCCGCCGAGATCGGGGCGGCGGCCTCGATGGGGCGTCAGGTCCTGGAGCGCGCAGACGAGATCATGGCCTCGGGGCAGCTCGACACGATCCTGGGCAACGTCGGCTCGATCACCACCAATCTCGACTCCCTCTCGGCCAACGTGGCCGTGGCCACGTCGGGTCTCGACGTGACGATGGCGCGGGCGGAGTCGGCCTTCGCACGGGTGGACCGCCTCTCGGCCCGCGTCGAGGCAGGCGAGGGCGTGCTCGGCCAGCTCATGTCCGACACCCTCCTGATCTCTCGCGCGAGCGACGTCCTGGTGCAGCTCGACCTCCTCCTGGCCGATCTCCGGGCCAATCCGAAACGCTACGTCCGCCTCTCGATCTTCTGACCTCGTGAACCGCGCCCGCATCGAGCACAGGAGGGGTGGTGGTCCGGACGATCGGAGGGGTGGTGCACGCCCTGGTGATCCGGGACCCGTACGACAACTGGGGACTCCCGAAAGGCCATCTCGAGCGGGGCGAAAGCGCGGCGGCCGCGGCGGTTCGCGAGGTGCACGAGGAAACCGGGCTGGTCGAGGTCTCTCTCGGTCCGGAGCTGGGGTGCATCGACTGGTACTTCCGCACCGATGGCCGGTCC
>CAYORZ010000316.1:0-2753 GCA_964406485.1 uncultured Gemmatimonadaceae bacterium
GTCGTCGGCCCGGTGCAGGAAGACGAGCTGGCCGTCGCGGCGCCGGAGCACGCGGTCACCGGTGCGGTAGAGGCGCTGCCCCTCGCGTTCGGGGTCGGCCACCCAGGCGGACTCCTCGAGATCGGGACGCTCATGGTAGCCCTCTGCCCCGTGCGCGCTGCGCAACGCGAGCACGCCGCGGACGGGGTCGGGGCGACCCTCCTCGTCGAGAAGCACTGCCTCGACGTCGCCCACCGGACGTCCCAGGGGGACCTCGGTCGTACGTTCGTGGAGGGTGCGGTCAAGCCACCCGCCGATCGCGAAGCTGTGCTCCGAAGCCCCGTACAGGTTGTAGAGCCCCGCGTCGGCCGGGAAGGCGTCATCGAAGCCCGCGATGTCGCCGGACCGCACCGGCTCGCCCCCGAGCACGACCGCCCGTACCCCCCTCCACCGCTCCCCCGGGGTCGCACGGAGCAGCGTGCGGAAGACGGTGGGGGTCGTGTGCAGCACCCCCACCCCGCGGGCCTCCAGCAGCGTGGGCAGGCGGGAGGGCTCGACGGTGTCGAGGTCGACGAAGACGACCGTCGCCCCGCGGAGGAGCGCGCCGAAGAGGTCCATCAGATGGGCGTCGAACGAGATCGAGGCGAGCAGCGCCAGGCGATCGTCGGACGTCACCTCGAGGGCGTCGGCGTAGCGGTCGGCCTGAACGACGAGGTTCATGTGGGACTGGCGAACGGCCTTCGGACGTCCGGTCGACCCCGAGGTGTACAGCAGGTAGGCCGGGTCATCGGGGGCGGGCACGGCCGGCGACACCCCACCGGGCGGCACGCTTCCCTCGAGGTCGATCCGGAGGACACCGGCGGCGCCGATCCGGGCGCGCCCGAGAGCGGCTGTCGCGTCGTCGCCGACGCGCGCCGCGAGCCCCGCATCGGTCACCATCCATGCCAGTCGCTCCCCGGGGGCCCGGCGGTCGAGCGGTACGTAGGGGTGGCCGCTCCGGAGAACGCCGAGGATCGCCGCAGCGGCCGCCGGAGTGTGGCCGACGAGGATCCCGACCGGCGCGTCGGGGGGCAGGCGCAGCTCCGTGATCCGGTGCGCGAGCGTGTCGGCGGCCGCCGCGAGTTCCCGGTAGCTCGTCGAGGTGCCGTCGCTCGCGATGATGGCCGCGCACTCGCCATGCTGCGCGGCCATCGCCGCGAAGCGGTCCGGGACCGTCTCGGCCGGGGGCGCCCCCCGCACCTCGCGGGCAGGAGGCGGCGACTCGAACACCGCGTCAAGCGGTGCGTCGCCCCGGTCGCCCGCAGCCTCGAGCACCGCCACGACGTCGTCGAGCAGGCGCTCCATCCGCTCGGCCGCATACAGATCGCGGTTGTAGACGAGGTCGAGGGTGAAAGCCTCCCCGCGGTCCTGTCCGTAGAGGGTGAAGTCGAACTTCGACTCCGCGTCGATCGACTCCTGGAGGCTGTCCGGCGAGGGGACCGAGAAACGCACCCCCTCGAACTCCCGGACCTCCGCTTCCTCCCCTGTCGGCGGCAACACGTTGACCATCGCCTGGAAAAGGGGCGTCACCGACTCGTCCCGCTCCACTCCCAGCGCCTCCAGCATCCGGGGGAAGGGAACGTCCTGGTGACGGAAGGCGGGCAGCGCCGCGTCGCGGGCCGACCGCACGACCTCGCGCACGGTGGCGTCGGGCGCGACCCCTACCCGCAGCGGGAGCTGGTCGGCACACATCCCCACGACCCGCGACAGCTCGCTCCGGACGCGGCGCGTGACCGGCGTCCCCAGCACCAGGTCGCGCTGCCCCGACTGCCGGTGGAGGGCGGCGGCCGTGGCCGCGAGGAGCCCCATGAAGGGCGTGCTCCGCTCGGACGAGAGCAGCGCGCGGAAGCCGTCCAGCACCCGGCCTTCCAGCGACCGCCGCACCCGCGCCCCGGTGAAGGTCTGCCGCGCGGGGCGGGGACGGTCCGTCGCAAGCTCGAGGAGGGTCGGGGCGTCGGCCAGGTAGTCGAGCCAGAAGTCGATCCCGGAGGCCGCACCCCCGACCACCTCGCGCTCCCACCGCGCGAAGTCCCGGTAGCGCACCTCCGGCTCCCGGATCTCCTCGCCCCGGTACGCCCGGTCGAAGTCCTCGAAGAAGGTCGCGAACGAGACGCCGTCTACCGCCACATGGTGCGCCGTGATGATCAGGGCGTGGGACTCCGGACCGAACTCCACGAGCACCGCCCGGAAGGGGTCCTCCCGGGCCAGGTCGATCGGGCGACGGCGTTCCTCGGTGACCCACCGCGACATCGCGCCGCCCGGGTCCCGGACGCGGCGCAGCGCCAGCGGTCCGTCCGTGACGAGCTGCACCGGGCTTCCCCGACGCACCTCGATCCGGGTACGCAACGCCTCGTGCGACCGCCAGGCCTGCTCCAGCGCCCCCACCAGGCGGTCCCGGTCCAGCGGGCCGTCGATCCGGATCGGCACCACCATCTGGTAGGTGGTGGCCGCGGGGTCGAGGAGCTGCGCCAACCACACCCGCTCCTGTGCGTACGACAGCGGGGCCGGCTCGTCGCTCTCGATCCGCTCCAGCGGGATCCCGCTCTCGTCCGACCCCTCGTCGATGAGTGCGGCGATCCCCGCGACGCTCGAGGCCCGGAGAAGGTCGCGAAAGCGCAAATCGATCCCGAACTCCTCCCGGAGCCGGGTGGCGAGTTCAACAATCGCCAGCGAGTGCCCTCCGAGGGCGAAGAAGTCGTCGTCGGCGCCCACCCGCTCGATCTCGAGAAGCTGGG
>CAYORZ010000317.1:0-2735 GCA_964406485.1 uncultured Gemmatimonadaceae bacterium
CCCGACGCCTCCAGCGATTCGATGATCGCCGGCCCGATGCGGTCCTTCACCGACCCCCCCGGATTCATGAACTCGCACTTTCCGTAGACCGGGGTGCGGGCGCCGTCGGTGACGCGGTTGAGGCGGACCAGGGGCGTCTGCCCCATCATCTCGAGGACGTTGGCGTAGGGGGTCGGATGGGGCACGGACAAGGGTCGGTTCGCGGCGGGGGGAGGGGGGACGGCGTAACGAAGGACGGAGGGAAGGTCGCTCACCCCCCGCCGTCGAGCGGGCGGGCCCGCTTCGAGAACTCGACGGGGACCTGGGCCCACACCTCGATCCGCTTTCCGTTGCGGCGGGCAGGCTGGAAGCGCAGTCCCCGTGCCCCCCGGACGGCGGCGGTGTCCAGAGCGGGATGCCCGCTCGACTGCATCACCTCGACCTCATCGACCCGCCCCAGTTCGGTCACACGCACGCGGAGCAGCGTCTGCCCCTCGATGTCCTGGTCCCACATCGAGAGGGGGTACTCGATGGGCACGTCGTTGAAGAGGGGAGTCGGTCGTTCGATCTGCTGATCGCCGCTGCACCCGACGACGACGGAAAGGACGAGCGGAAGCAGGGTCCGGCGGGCGGTCATCGCCCCTCTCCCTCGCGAAGGTCGCGTACGAGTTCGTCGAGCAGCCGCAACGCTTCCATCGGGGTGATTCGGTTCACGTCGAGAGTCCTCAGGGCGGTGATCGCCGGGGGGATGGGGGGCGGCGCGAAGATCGACAGCTGGTCCGGAGGGGGCCCGGATGTCGGACGATGCGGTCCGTGGCGGCCCAACCCCTCGCCCCCACCTGAATGTGTTCCCTCCAACTCCCGCAGAAGTTCCCGCGCCCGGGCGATGACGGAGTCGGGCACGCCCGCCAGCCGCGCCACCTGGATGCCGTAGGAGCGGTCGGCACCCCCCTCCTCGAGCCGGCGGAGAAAGACGATGTCGTCGCCCACCTCGCGCACCGAGACGTTGAGGTTGCGCACCCCCGGAAGGAGGTCACCGAGCTGGGTGAGCTCGTGATAGTGGGTGGCGAAGATCGCCTTGCATTTCACCTCCTCGTGGAGGTGCTCGGTCACCGACCAGGCGATCGACACCCCGTCGTAGGTGCTCGTCCCTCGCCCGATCTCGTCGAGGAGCACGAGGGAACGGTCGGTCGCCCCGTGCAGGATCGCCGCCGTCTCGTGCATCTCGACCATGAAGGTCGACTGTCCGCGGGCCAGGTTGTCGGATGCCCCGACCCGGGTGAAGATCCGGTCGGTCACCGGGATCCGCGCCCGATCGGCAGGTACCCACGACCCCATCTGGGCCAGGAGCTGGATGAGTCCGACCTGCCGCAGGACGGTGCTCTTCCCGGCCATGTTGGGACCCGTGAGCACCACGACGAAGCCCTCCTCGTCGAGGTGGAGGTCGTTGGGAATGAAGGCGTCGCGCGGCATGGTCGTCTCGACCACCGGGTGCCGCCCCGCCACGACCTCGAGGGAGTAGCCGGTGTGGACCTCGGGACGCACGTATTCCCGCCGGACGGCCACCTCGGCGAGCGCCGCGAGGACGTCGAGGGTGGCCACCCCCTCGGCGCTGGCCTGCAACCGCCCCACCTCGCCCGCCACCCGACGCCGCACCTCGGTGAAGAGTTCGGCTTCGAGGGTGGCGATCCGCTCTTCGGCCCCGAAGACCTTCTGCTCCCACTCCTTCAGTTCGGGGGTGAAGTAGCGCTCCGCGTTGGCGAGCGTCTGCTTGCGCACGTACCGCTCGGGGACCCGGTCCAGATTGGCCCGCGTCACCTCGAGGTAGTAGCCAAAGACCTTGTTGAAGCCCACCTTGAGCGACGGGATCCCGGTGGCTTCGCGCTCGCGCCTCTGGAGGTGGGCGATGAAGTCGACCGCGCCGTCGCGCGTCGCGCGCAAATCGTCGAGTTCGGCGTCGAAGCCCTCGCGGATCACCCCCCCTTCCTGGAGGGTGAGGGGGGCGGGATCGGCGAGCGCGCGCGCGAGGAGGTCGGTCACGTCGTCCAGGAGGTCCAGCTCGCCGCCGATCCGGGCGAGCAGCTCCGTCCCGGCGTCGTGACTCGCGGCCCGGACGGCGGGGAGGGCGGCCAGGGAACGAGCGAGTCCGGCGAGGTCGCGGGGAGACGCCCGACCCGTGCCGAGCTTCCCGGCGAGCCGCTCGAGGTCGGCGATGGGGGCGAGCGCCTCCCGCAGGGCCCGCCGACGGGTGGGGTCGGCCACGAGTTCACCCACGGCCTCCTGCCGGTCCCAGATCGCGCGGGGCTCGAGGAGCGGTCGCAGGACCCACTGTCGGAGGAGCCGCGCCCCCATCGACGTCATCGCCTCGTCCAGCACGCCCAGGAGCGTGCCGCCCGCCTCGCCGCTGCGCAGCGGTTCCACGAGTTCGAGGTTGCGACGCGTCATCTCGTCGAGGACCATCGCCTGGTCACCCCGCACGACCGCCGGGGGACGGAGGTGGTCCACGCCCGCGGGGCGCACTTCCCGGAGGTAGCTGCTCAACGCTCCCGCCGCCGCGAAGAGGCGGTCGTCGGTCGCGCGATCGAATCCGAAACCTTCGAGGGTGTGCACTCTGAAACGCGACGCCAGTTCCTCTTCACCCGCGGCGGCGTCGAAGAGCCATCCGTCGCGCCACGTCCGCACGACCCCGGACGCGACGGCGGCGAGGGCCGACTCGAGTTCCGCCCCCCCTTCCTCTTCGCGCGAGAGGAGGAGTT
>CAYORZ010000318.1:0-2735 GCA_964406485.1 uncultured Gemmatimonadaceae bacterium
CGTACTCGGCTGGGGTGAGCGGGCCCGGCTTCCGGAGGATCGCGTCGGGGATCGCGATCTTGCCGATGTCGTGGAGGGGCGCGGCCTGGCGGAGCACTTCGGCCAGTTCCTCGTCGAGTCCCATACGGTGGGCGAGGAGGGCGGAGAGGTCGCCGACCCGCTGCTGGTGGGCGCCCGTCGCATCGTCGCGGTACTCGGCGGCGCGGGCCAGTCGGGAGAGGATCTCGGCTCGGGCCCGCACCAGTTCGCGCGTCCGCTCCCGCACGCGGTCCTCGAGCTGGTAGGCCGACTCCAGCACCTTGCGGTGCAGACTCCGGGTCTCCAGCAGATTCAGGATGCGGGCCCGGAGCTCGGTGAGGTCCACCGGCTTGTTCACGAAGTCGCGTGCGCCCATCCGGAGCGCCCGCTCCTTCACCTTCGGGTCGCGCTCGCCCGTGAGGATGATGACCGGAAGAAAGCCTTCCAGCTCGAGGAGCGGGGCGAGGTACTCCAGGACGGTGAAGCCGTCGAGCGGTTCCATCTGGAGATCCAGGAGGACCAGGTCCACCCCCTTCTCGTGGATCATCGAGAGGGCGGTTCCCCCGTCGTCGAAGAGGTGCACGTCGGTGAAGCCCATCGCCGTGAGCGCTCGCCCGAAGGCGCGCAGATTGGCCGCCTCGTCGTCGATGACGGCAATGCGGGCTGCCCGGTGTTCGGCCGACGGGGCGGCCCAGAGGGGGGTCGGGGTCGTCGGAGGCGCCGGTGCCGGGGGGGCGGCGGCGCCGTTCGGGTTCGCGGTCGCGGCGAGGGCGGGGTGGGGGCGGGACTGCACGCCCCCCCGGGCCACCGCCTCGAGGGTGTCCCGCCCCCGCTCCTTCGCCCGGGCGAGGGCTTCGAAGGCGAGGGCGACGAGGGCGTCGGCGTCCTGGACTTCGCGGCTCCACTCCACGATGCCCCCACTCGCCGAGAGGGGACGCCAGGGGAGGTCGGTCGCCGCGAGCGCCGCACGGATCCGTTCCAGCCGCGCCTCCGCTTCCCGGAGGGGGACTCCCGGGAGGATCACGAGGAAGTCCCCACTCCCCCATCGTCCCACGACCTCGCCGTTCTCCACCCCATCGCGGAGGAGGCCGGCGAACACCTGGAGCACCCGGTCGCCCGCCTCGTAGCCGTGCTGCTCGTTCAGCCAGCGGATGCGGTCGACGTCGAGGAGCGCGACCGTGAGGGGGATTCCGTGGCGCGCGGCATCGAAGGCGCCCCGGAGCACGATCTCGGTATGGCGTCGATTGGGGAGCCCCGTGAGGGAGTCGGTGAAGCCACGCTTCTCGGTGTCGCGCCGCAGGGCTTCCATCCGCTCCGCGAGGATCGTGAACCCGATCGTGACCCCCACGAAGGCGATCGCGAGCCCCGCGACCGGCCGCCAGTTCGGCAGGGTGATGCCCTGCACCGCCAGGACGGCGGTCCCCACCGCCACGATGAGGCCCGTTCCGAGGAGCGCGATCCCGGCCCCGCGGCGGCCGAGGTGGTAGACCAGGATGAACGCCGGCACGAGTGACGTCATCCAGAAGAGGAACGCCAGGTCGGTCACTCCGACCGTCGGAATGAGCACCCAGACCACGGAGGGCGTGGCGAGTGCGAGGAGGCAGCAGGCGACCGCCGAGACCGGGAGGCGGCGGGCGGGTACGAGGCGGGAAGGCATGATCACAAGGTCGGCGGATCGTGGGCGGGCCACAAGGAAGCGCGTGGCACCCAACTTGTTGTATTCATGGGTGGGGCAGGAGGAGTCCTGCCGAATCGACAGATCCCGGACAAGGCGATGCTGAACTTCGATCGATTGACAGTCAAGGCGGGGGAGGCGCTCCAGCGGGCGGCCACCGACGCCCGGCGCAGGGGCAATCCCGACGTGCACGGCGTGCACCTCCTGGCGGCACTTCTCGAACAGGAGGAGGGAATCGTCACCCCGGTGCTCCAGAAGCTGGGAGTGCCGGTCGATCGCGTGCGCACCCGCACCGCGGAAGCCATCGAGCGGATGGCCCGGACGCAGGGCGGGGCGGACCCCCGTCTTTCCCGCGACCTCACCCGCGCCCTCGACGTGGCCGAAGCGCAGGCGCGGGAGCTGGGCGACGAATACATCTCGACCGAGCACTTCCTCCTGGGTCTGACCGAAGAGAAGGACGACGCGGGGCGGATCCTTCGCGACGCGGGGGCCACGCTCGCATCGGTGCGCGAGGCGCTCGACGCGGTGCGGGGGACCCATCGGGTGACCGATCAGACTCCGGAAGAGAAGTATCAGGCGCTCGCCCGCTTCAGCCGCGACCTCACCGACCTCGCGCGGCGGGGGAAGCTCGACCCGGTCATCGGCCGCGACGAAGAGATTCGACGGGTGATCAAGGTCCTCGCCCGGCGCACCAAGAACAACCCGGTCCTCATCGGGGAACCCGGCGTCGGGAAGACGGCGATCGTCGAGGGACTCGCGCAACGGATGGTGGCGGGCGACGTCCCGACTTCACTCGCCGACAAGAAGCTGGTGGCCCTCGACATCGGGGCGATGCTCGCCGGGGCGAAGTACCGGGGCGAGTTCGAGGAGCGGATGAAGGCGGTGCTCAAGGAGGTCACCGAGAGTGACGGCCGCTTCGTCGTCTTCATCGACGAGTTGCACACCCTCGTGGGCGCGGGGGCGGCCGAAGGGGCGGTCGACGCCGGAAACATGCTGAAGCCGGCGCTGGCCCGCGGCGAACTGCGGATGGTCGGGGCCACGA
>CAYORZ010000319.1:0-2732 GCA_964406485.1 uncultured Gemmatimonadaceae bacterium
CGTCGGAGGGGCGGGCCGCCGGGGCGGAACCTCCGCGCGTGGCGGGCGGGGAGGTGCGCACTGGGGGCACCGTCCCTCGTGCCTCCCCGGTGGCCGGTGTGCTGCGGGTCGAGGGGGGCGGCGTCGACCGCGTGCTCGGCGTCACGCCGCGCGTCGACGCAGGGGGCGTCGTCCGCGGAGCAGCCGTACTGCCCCGCGCGCCCGGGACGGTGCCGCGGCTGCTCTCGGTCAACAGCTACCACTACCGCCGCGCCGTCCCCTGCGAGGGGCGCGCCCCGGGGGGAGTGGTCGCGGAAGTCCCGCGCACCGGCGTGACCCCCGGTGCCCTCACGCCCGGGGTGCTCCGGGGGACGGCGGTCGCCGACGCGGGGCGGAGGGCAGGCGTCTGCAACGCGGCCGTCCCACTCCGGGGAACCGCGTAACCGCGGTCCCCGGCGCTCCGCACGACACCCGGTGGCTCCTTGTAGACCGGGCCATTCGTGCCCCAGGCCCACGGGCTGGCCGTGCGGCCCCGGTAGCCGTTGGCCACCACGACCGTGGTCGGGACATACCCGCCCCACCCGCGGTTCCAGCGGGGCCAGGGGTCATGCGCCCAGTACGGACCCCACGTCGGCCAGAAGGGATCACGGCGGTGGACGAACGTCCCGGCCCACACCTCCAGCACCGGGCTGCGCCAGACGCGCACGTGCCAGGGGCGGAAGGCAAACGAGCGGGCAAAGTAGCGAGCCGTGCGCACGCCGCGGTGGGCGTAGGTCGGCCCGGCGACGATGCAGTCGTAGAACCAGGCCGAGCGCCATCCGCTCGCGTATCCCCAGACGTCCCATGCCCACGGATCGTGATAGGCGGCGCAACGGGGGTGGACCGCCCCGTAGACCCCGTGAGCGGGGGCGTACCGGCGGGAGTAGTCGATGAAGGTGTAGCGGGTGCCCTTCCACCCGTGATACCCACCCCGGAAGTCGTATGCGGGAGCCGGGTCCCAGTGGCCGGCGGCGACGCCGGCGTAGCCGTACGCCGGTCCGCTGGCAAAACCCAACCCCAGACGGACGCCGTCGTAGAGCCCCGTCCCGACCGTGAGCCCGAAGTCCAGGGAGAACCCCTGGGCGGTCACCCCGGCGGGGACCAGACTCAGGAGCGCCGCTACCGCGAGGGTGCGGATCCGGAAGAATGCTTGCTGTTTCACGGTCATCACCTCCAGGGCCAGGGATGGTCTGCACCCCGAGAGAGAGCAGAGAGCGTGCCACGCCCGCCTACAAGAATCTAAACTCAATCGCCAACTACAGATAGCCTGCGTCGCCTGATGTTGCACCTGATGTTGCACTCGAAGATCCGCGACGCCCACTCGTCCTGTGGAGGGGACACCCCCCGGGACACCGTCCGGCCGTGCTCCGTGCGCCCGCTCACCGCATCCAGAGCCAGCCCAGCAACCCGATGAGGAAGGGCGCGAGCACGAGGAGCAGGCGCCCCCACCAGGGGGCAGGGACGGTCTCGTCATCGTCGCGGGACTGCTTCATGATACCCCTCCTCGTACGTGAAGATCTCGGGCGGCATGACACGTGCGACTTGCCCTGCCGCGCCGGATATGGAAGATTGGATCTCGAGCCCGCATGCAGACCGCCCAGTTCCCCGGTCGTCGCATCGGGCCCTCCGGGCTTCCTCTTCCGGGAGTCCGAGTCCTCCGATCGAAGCAGCAGGACCCCCTCGCTGCCCGCCTCGTCCAGTGCGGGACGTGCGGGGTCGCCCCGTCATCCATCGGGCGTTCGGAGGTTTCAACCGCCGGTCGGGTTTGCGTCCGACCCGCGTTCCATCCCGGTGCCCCGGCGGACGCATTCCGCCCGCACCCGACGTGTTTCCCACAACGCAGACGAATCGATCGTGAGCGACGAATCCCCCCTCGGGATCCTCGAAGTCCTGGGCGGAGGCTCCGGCTTCATCCGCCGCAAGGAGGCGGGCTACATCCCCGGCAAGGAAGACATCTACGTCGGCTCCCGCGTCATCAACAAGTTCGGACTCCGGACCGGTGACGAACTCTCCGGAAAGGTCGGCAACCGGCCCAGGTCGGGGAAGAGCCCGCCCCTGGTCCACCTCGACACGGTGAACGGACGACCGCCCGAAGACGCGAAGAATCGCCCGGAGTTCGACCGCCTCAGCGCCATGCACCCCGATGAGCAGCTCCGGCTCGAATGCGGGCGCACCATCATGGGCCGCCCCGACTACACGAACCGCGTGATCGACCTCTTCTGCCCCTTCGGCAAGGGGCAGCGGGCGATGATCGTCGCCCCGGCGAAGGCCGGAAAGACGACGGTTCTCCAGTCGGTGGCCGAAGGGATCGCGACCAACCACCCCGAGTGCACCCTCTACATTCTCCTTGTCGACGAGCGCCCCGAAGAGGTGACCGAGATGGAGTCGGTGGGCTTCGGCGAAGTGATCGCCTCGACCTTCGACCGTCAGGCCGACCGCCATACCCAGGTGGCCGAGATGACGCTGGAGCGGGCCCGCCGCCGGGTGGAGCACGGCGAGGACGTGGTCATCCTGCTCGACTCCATCACGCGCCTCGCCCGCGCCTACAACACGGTCGAGGAGGGGAGCGGCCGCACCCTCTCCGGGGGACTCGACGCGCAGTCCCTCGAGAAGCCGAAGCGCTTCCTGGGCAGTGCGCGCAAGATCGCCGACCACCACGGCGGCGGATCCCTCACGATCATCGCCACCGCCCTCGTCGACACGGGGAGCCGGAT
>CAYORZ010000320.1:0-2729 GCA_964406485.1 uncultured Gemmatimonadaceae bacterium
GATCTTCGAGCTCTTCCGGGGACCGCGTCGGGGCGACTTCTCGACGGCACGCTTCTTCCGTGCACGGAGTTGGCAACTTCCCCCGGGCGACTCGGTCGCGGTCCTCGCCCGCTTCGACGACGGCTCCCCCGCCCTCGGCGAGCGGCGGGTGGGAGAGGGACGCGTCCTGGTGTGGGCCTCGACGCTTGATGCCTACTGGACCGATCTCGCGCTGCAGCCGGTCTTCGTTCCGCTCGTGCACCAGCTCGTCGGCCACGCCTCGGGACGAACCCCGGTCCTCGAAGCATTCACCGCAGGACAGGTGCTGGACGTGAGCGATGCGCGCGCCATGGAGACCGCAGGACTCGGGGAGGTGAGCACGGCCCTCGCAGCGGTCGAGAGTCGGGTGGTGCTGGCGCCGTCCGGGGCTGCGACGCCACTCTCCATGGAGGGCGGACCGCACTTCCTGGAGCTGGGTGAGCGCGGCTTCTACGAGATCCGGCCTCCGGGACGCGCCGACGTGCGGCCGGTCGCGGTGGCGGTCAACGTCGATCTGGCCGAAGCCGATCTGGCTCCGATGGACCCCGCCGAAGTCGAGGCGGCGATCGGCGCCGGGTGGAGCGAGGCGACGGGCGGGGGCGACGCCGTCCGGGCCGCCGCCCTCCGGAGCGAGGAGCAGGAGCGGCGCCAGGGGGTGTGGCGGTGGCTGCTGGCGGGGGCCTTCCTCCTTCTGGTGGCCGAGACCGTCCTCTCGAACCGGGCGTCGAGGGGTGGGCGACACGAACGAGCGGGTGCCCCCGGGGGCGCCCCGACACAACCGCGGCGGAGGACGAGATGACGCACAGCACAACGAGCCGCTCAGACGCCGGTGGGGCCGAACTCCGCCGCATCCTCGCCTCCGTGCGACGGCGCTGGCGGGTCCGCCTCCTCCTGCGGGGACTCGGCGTGGTCGTCGGGGCCGGACTCGTGGCGATCCTGGGGTCCGCGTACGGGGTGGAGTGGTTCCGTTTCTCTCCCACCGCGGTCACGGCCTTCCGGTGGCTGGCCTGGGGCACCGTCGCCGTCCTCGTCGCCGCCTTCGTGGTTCGCCCCCTCCTCCGGCGGGTGAGCGACGAACAGGTGGCCCTCTACCTCGAGGAACACGAGCCGGGACTCCAGGCCGCGATCCTGGGGGCCGTCGCGGCTCGCGACGCCGTCCGGGCCGAAGGCACCGCCGGCGGAGCGTCGCAGCCCCTCGTCGACCGCCTGGTCGAGCGGGCGGTCGCAGAGGCCCGGCGGGTGGATGGCGGGCGCGCCATCGAGCAGCGGGCGATCGTCCGGAGCGGGGGCGTCCTGGCCGCGCTCACCGTCACCGCCCTCCTCGTGCTCGTCTTCGGTCCGGCCACCCTGCGGACGGGCGTCTCGGCGCTCCTCCCCACCCGGGCGGCCACCGCGGTGAATCCGTACGCCATCGCCGTCGAGCCGGGCCACGTCACGGTGGCGCGGGGGGCGGACCAGTTCGTCACCGCCGTCCTCGAGGGATTCGCGAGCGACCAGGTGAACCTGATCCTCCGGACCGACGGGCCGGCCGCCTCCCAGCGGCTCTCGATGATCCCCGTCCCGACCGACGCCGACGGGACGGTCGTCCACGAGGTCATGCTCCTCAACCTGCAGTCCGATACCGAGTACTTCGTCGAGTCCGACGGCGTGCGCTCCCCCACCTACTCGATCGCGGTCCGCGACCTTCCCTGGGTCGACCGGATGCAGCACGAGTACCGCTACCCGGCCTACACCGGGCTGGCGCCCCGGGTCATCGAGGAGGCCGGCGACATCGCGGCGCTGCGCGGCACCGAGGTCGAGGTCCGGATCGAGCCGACGATCCCCTCCCCCGCGGGGCGGATCGTGCGCGACGGGGGCGAGCCGATTCCCCTCGCCGCCACCGACGAGGGCACCCTCGTCGGCACGCTCCCGATCACCGACGAGGGCTTCTACGCGATCGAGCTCGCCCTGGCCGACGGCACCCTTGTCGAGGCGTCGCCCCGCTACACCATCGACCTCCTCACCGACGCCCGTCCCCTCGTCCGTTTCGAGACACCGGGGCGCGATGCGCAGGCGAGTCCGATCGAGGAACTCTACCTCGAGATCCAGGCCGACGACGACTACGGGGTGCACGAAGTCCTCCTCGCCTACCGGGTCAACGGGGGTCCCGAAGACACCGTGACCGTCTTTCGCAACGCCGGATCGCCCCTCTCCCGGGTGAGCGCGGGGCACACGCTCTACCTCGAGGACCACGAAGTGGCGCCCGGCGACGTGGTGAGCTACCACGCCGTGGCCCGCGACCGGCAGGGGCCGGCGGGCGAGGTGAAGAGCGACCTCTACTTCGTGACCATCCGCCCCTTCGACCGCGCCTTCCGCCAGGGGGACCAGGCGGGAGGGGGACCGCCCCGGGGAGGCGGAGGGGGGGCACAGGCCGGCGAAGAGCGCCTCTCCGAACTGCAACGGCAGGTGGTCGCGGCGACCTTCAACCTCGAACGGGACCGGGAGCGGTACACCGACGACGACTTCCGCGAGAGCACGACCGCGGTGGCGCTCGCGCAGGGACGGGTACGCGGGCAGGTGGCGACGCTCGTGACCCGCATGGCGAACCGGGGACTCACCGAGGCCGAAGACGACTTCCGGCAGATCGCCGAGATGCTCCCCGAGGCCCTGGTGGCGATGGATTCGGCCGAGGCGAAGCTCCGACGGCAGGCGGTAGACGAGGCTCTCCCCCT
>CAYORZ010000321.1:0-2712 GCA_964406485.1 uncultured Gemmatimonadaceae bacterium
GACAACGGGCTCGACGTGATCCTCCACGTCGACCGTTCCGATCCGCTGGCGGCAGTGGCGATGACGTTTCATGTGGGGTCGTCGCGCGAGGTCGAGGGACGCACCGGCTTCGCACACCTCTTCGAGCACCTCTTCTTTCTCGACTCCGAGAACCTCGGGCCCGGCGGTCTCGACCGGCTGATGACCCGCATCGGGAGCTCGACGAACGGCTCCACCAGCCGCGACCGCACGAACTACTTCGAGGTCGTCCCGATCGACGGGCTGGAGAAGGCGCTCTGGGCCGAGGCCGACAAGCTCGGCTGGTTCATCAACACCGTCACCGACGACGTGGTCGCCAAGGAGAAGCAGGTCGTCAAGAACGAGAAACGACAGAGCGTCGACAACAACCCCTACGGGCACGCCAACGACGTCATCGACCGCGCCCTCTACCCCGAGGGACACCCGTACCGGTGGCAGGTGATCGGCACGCTGGCCGACCTCGATGCCGCGACCCTCTCCGACGTCAAGGATTTCCACGCCCTCTGGTACGGCCCCGACAACGCCACCCTGGTGATCGCCGGCGACATCGACGTCGAGACGACGAAGGCGTGGGTCGAACGGTACTTCGGAGAGATCCCCGCCCGGGGCACGCCGGAGCGGCCCACTCCCCCCGAGGTGGTGCTGACCGAGAGTCGGAGGCTTGTTCACGAAGACAACTTCGCGCGCCTTCCGCAGCTCCAGCTGGCGTGGCCCGGAGTCCCCCTCTACCACCCCGACAGCTACGCCCTGGCGGCGCTCGGGGCGATCCTGACCGACGGCAAGACGTCGCCCTTCCACGAGGTGATCGTCGAGGAACTGGAGCTGGCTCCCTCCGTGGGTGCCTTCCACTCCGCGCAGGAACTCGCCGGGCGCTTCACCCTCACGGTGCGCGCCTTCGCCGGCGTCGACCTCGACACCGTGATGGCCGCGGTCGACTCCGCCTTCGCCCGCTTCGAGCGGGACGGGGTGCGCCCCGAGGAACTCGAGCGGGTGAAGGCCCGCACCGAGACGTCGTTCTACGGGGGACTGGCGAGCGCGCTCGGAAAGGCGTTCAGTCTGGCGCAGTACAACATCTTCGCCGGGGACCCGGGCTTTCTCCGGGAGGACCTGGCCCGGACGCTGGCGGTAACCGGTGACGACATCGAGCGCGTCTACCGCGACTACATCGCCGACCGTCCCTCGGTGGCGGTGAGTTTCGTGCCGCGGGGTGAGGCGGAACTGGCCCTGACGGGATCGGAGCGGGCGGAGGTGGTCGAGGAGCCGATCGTCCTCGGGGCCGAGCCCGAAGTGGTGGTCGCCGACCGAGGCGAGATCGAGCGGACGCCCTCCCGCATCGACCGCTCGGTCGAGCCCCCCTTCGGTCCCGCACCCACCTTGCGCGCGCCCGAGGTCTGGCGTGCGCAACTCGACAACGGGGTCGAGGTGCTGGGGATCGACGACCGCGAGCTGCCCCTGGTGCAGTTCGAGGTGAGCCTGCGCGGGGGACTCCTCCTCGAGGACCCGGCGAAGGTCGGGGTGGCCCACCTCCTGGCGCAGACGATGACCGAGGGAACGGCGCGCCGCACCCCCGCCGAGCTGGACGCCGCGATCGACCTCCTGGGGGCGAGCATCTCGGTCTCGTCGGTGCGCGAGAACTTCACCGTCAGGGGAAGTACCCTGGCGCGCAACTTCGCGCCCACGATGGCGCTCGTGGAGGAGATCCTCCTCGAGCCCCGCTTCGACTCCACCCACTTCGAACTCGCCCGGCAGCGGGTGCATAGCGCCCTCGCGCAGCAGTCCGCGAGTCCCTCGGCCATCGGCAGCCAGGTCTTCCGCACCCTCGTGTACGGAGACCACATCCTGGCCCGCAACCCGTTGGGGACGCCCACCGAGGTCGCCGCGGTGACCCTCGACGACCTCCGCGACTTCCACCGCCGGACCGTCGTGCCCGAACTCGCCGCGATCCATCTGGCGGGGGCGGTCGAGCCAGACGAGGTGCTCGCCTCGCTCGAGGGACTGGCGACGCGGTGGGCGGGCGAGGCGCCCCCCTTCCCGGCGCCGCCGTCGTGGGACCCCACCCGCGCAGGCCTCTACTTCGTCGACGTCCCCGACGCCAGCCAGTCGGTCCTCAACATCGGCTACCTCGCCCTCGCCGCCACCGACGATGCCTACTGGCCCGCCACCGTCATGAACTTCCGCCTCGGAGGCGGGGGCTTCGCCTCCACCCTCGTCCAGGAACTGCGCGAGGGACGGGGATACACCTACGGCATCAGCTCGGGGTTCCAGGGAAGCGAACTCCCCGGGCCCTTCTCGATCTCGTCGTCGGTGCGTGCCAACGTCACGTACGAGGCGCTGGCCCTGATCAAGTCGATCGTCGACGACCACGGACCGGCGTTCGACGACTCCGACCTCGAGGCGACGCGGAGCTTCCTCCTGCGCACGAACGCCCGCGCCTTCGAGACGCTCGGGGCGAAGGTCGGGGTGCTTTCGGCCATGAGCGCCTACGGCTTCCCGGCCGACTACCTCCTGCAGCGCGAAGCGGTCGTGCGCGAGATGACGGTCGACGAGGTGCGCCGCCTCGCCGACGAGTACCTCGACTCGTCGGCCATGATCTGGCTGGTCGTGGGCGATGCGCGCACCCAGCGGGACCGCCTGGACGCACTCGGACTCGGGCCCGCCGTCCTGCTCGACCGCGCCGGAACCCCGGTGCGGTGA
>CAYORZ010000322.1:0-2702 GCA_964406485.1 uncultured Gemmatimonadaceae bacterium
CCACCCGATCGGGTGGTCACCGTACATGATCCGGTTGAAGTGCGCGAAGGCGAAGGTGGCCGGGTCGTCGCCACTCCGCCGGGCCTCCTCGAGCCGCCGGCCTCGCCACACCTCGACGACGGCCGTGTCGAAGCGGGGCTCCAGGAGCATGCTCCACCACAGCTGCACCGCCGGATCGAGTGTCTCGGTGAGGGTGTTGAGGGTCGACGAGAGCGCGCCGCCCCCACTTCCGAAGGTGAGCTGGATCGCCAGCGAATCGATCCCCGCCTCGACCTCGTCGGGGGTGCGCGCGCGGGTGCCCCCGCCCCGGAGGAGGGAGGGAAACGCCGTGGCGGCGGCGTAATCGGCCCGGGGGAAGTGCGCGTACCCCCCTTCGAACCGCACGAGGAGGTCGACGAGGGGAAGGGTGGGGTCGTCGAGATGGAAGACGGGGACCCCGAGCACGACAGCCTCCCGCACCGGCGGAGGGTCGAAGTGGAGGGGCGGAAAGGTGAGGGCCTCGACGAGGCTGCGACCCTCCGGCGGGGGCGGCGCCGCGGAGTCGGGACGCTGCGCGGGGAGCGGGTCGAGCGCCCCTCCCCCGAGGAGGAGGAGGAACACGGCGATGGATCGGAACCTCATCGCGCCGCGCCCTCCCCGGGGGTGGTCCGGGGCACGAGCGTGACGACGGTGAGGCGATCGTCGCGGAAGTGGCGCTCGACCACCCGCTGGATGTCGACGGGGCGCACGGCCGCCATCCGCTCGGCGAACTCGAAGGTGGCACGCCAGTCGCCCAGGAGCGAGGCGGAGCCGGCCAGCTGGAAGGCGAGTCCGAGGGACGACTGCAGGCGCCGCACCCGTCCGGCCTCGATCTGGCGCTGCACCCGACCCACTTCGGCGGGCGAGGGCGGGGTGCGCCGAAGGGCTTCGAGTTCGTGGGCGAGCGCCGCCTCGACCTCGGCGACGGTGTGGGGGCTCCGCGGGGTGACACCGATGATGAAGAGGCGGGGGAAGAGTTCTCCCGGCCCCATGGAGGCGGTGACCCCGGTCACCAGCCGCTCCTGGTCGACGAGGCGGCGGTGGAGACGCGAGGAGCGTCCGCCGGCAAGGAGGCTGGCGAGGACGGCGAGGGCGGGGGCGTCATCGTCGTGGATCGAGGGGACCCTCCACCCGAGGAGCGCCGACGGCCCCCCGGCGTCGAAGACGACACGGATGTCGCGGCGCCCCCGCTGCTCCGGTTCACGGGTCGTGACGAGGGGCGGGGGATCTCCCGGGGGGAGGTCGCCGAAATACTCCTCGGCCCACCGCGCCATCTGGTCGGGGTCGAGGTCGCCCACGATCGCCACGGTGGCGTTGCGGGCGCCGTAGTGGCGGCGGTGGTGGGCCTTCACCTGGGCGCGTGTGATCGCCTCCAGGTCGGAGGGGACCCCCACCACCGGTTGTCCGTAGGGGTGGATCGTGAAGGCGTGGGCGAGGAGCGCCTCGTGGAGGAGTCCCCCCGGGGTGGTCTCGACCCGCATGCGGCGCTCCTCGAGCACCACGTCGCGCTCCACATGGAGTTCCCGGAAGACGGGCGAGCGCATGCGGTCGGCTTCGAGCGCGAACCAGAGTTCGGCGCGGTTGGCCGGGAGTTCCACGTGGTACGTCGTGGCCTCGGCCGTGGTCGAGGCGTTCAGCCCCCGCGCCCCGTTGCGCGCGAGGATCCGGTCGAAGGCATTGGGGACGGTATGCGCACGGGCGGAGTCCTCGAGGGCGGCGATCCGCGCCGCCCACTGCGCGAGGCGGGCCGTGTCGGGGGTGGGGGCGGCCCGCTCATGGCGGAGGGAGTCGTGCACGGCGTCCATCCGTGCGAACCACGCCCGTTCGGCGGCGACGTCGGTCGTGCCGATCGTGGTCGTGCCCTTGAAGAGGAGGTGTTCGAGGAGGTGTGCGAGCCCCGTCGTGCCGGGGGCTTCGTCGACCCCTCCCACCCGGTACTGCACCACGAAGGCCACGGTGGGGGCACCGGGGCGGGGGAGGAGGAAGAAGCGCATCCCGTTATCGAGGACGACCTCCCGCACCGGGAGCTCGAGCCCCGAACGGGGGGTGGGCGCGTCGGGTTGGGCCCGGACCGCCCGCGGAAGGAGGACGGCCGCCAGGGCCAGGGCCAGGGACAGGGCCATCACGGCGCGCCCGTTCATGGCGGCGGCTGGCACGTCGGGCACCAGAAGGCCGAGCGCCCTCCGAAGACGGTACGCACGACCGGGGTGCCGCAGCGGACGCAGGGCTCCCCCTCGCGTCCGTAGACCGCCAGCCGGCGCGCAAAGGTGCCTGCCTCTCCCCGGGCGTCGCGGTAGTCGCGGATCGTGGTCCCGCCGGCCGCGATCGCCTCGGTGAGCACCTCCCGGATCGCGCCATGGAGCGCCGCCGCCCGGGGTGCGTCGAGGGTGCGCGCGGGGCGGGCGGGGTGCACCCCCGCGCGGAAGCAGGCCTCGCAGGCGTAGATGTTGCCCACCCCCGCGATCCGCCGCTGGTCGAGGAGCCAGCTGCGGAGGGGGGAGCGGGAGCGCGCGAGGGCCGCGTGCAGCCCCTCCGGAGTGAAGTCGTCGGCGAGCGGCTCGGGCCCGAGGGCGCGGCTCCGGGCGCGCCACTCGTCGGCCGTCAGCACCTCGACCCGCCCGAAGCGGCGCACGTCGTCGTAGACCAGCCGGCCCCGGTCGAGGCGGAAGGTGATCGACGGGTGG
>CAYORZ010000323.1:0-2681 GCA_964406485.1 uncultured Gemmatimonadaceae bacterium
CCTCCTGGACGAGCCCTTCGCCGGTATCGACCCGCTCGCCGTGAACGACATCCAGGAGATCGTCGCCGACCTCAAGACCCGCGACATCGGGGTGATCATCTCGGACCACAACGTCGAGCAGACGCTCGAGATCGTGGATCGTGCCTACATCATGTACGAGGGACGGATCCGGGTGAGCGGCTCCGTCTCGGAACTCGTCTGGAACGACGAGGTGGCAGAAATCTATCTCGGACCGATTCTGACGGCGCGGATGCGTGCGCGCTTCGCCGCGCCCGACGCCTGAGCCTTCGATCGATGGCATGAGTCAATTCAAGCTCTACCAGGGCCAGCATCTCAAGCAGGAGATGCGGATCAATCCGCGCCTGTATCAGGCGATGGAATTGCTCTACATGCCCCTCCTCGATCTGCAGCAGCACCTCAAGGCCGAAATGGCCGAGAACCCCTTCCTGGAGATGTCGGAGGCCGACGTCGGGCAGGAGCTGGAGTTGAAGGAAGAGGCCCCCGAGACAAACAATGACGAAAACGAGATGGATTGGGAGGAGATCCTCCTCGACGGCTTCGACGTGGGAGGACGCCGGCAGGAGTACGAACACCGGGAGTACATCCCGCCCACCGCCGTGGAGACCCCCGACCTTCGCGATGAGCTGACCCGGCAGCTCCGCATGCTCGACCTCTCCGAACGTCAGCTGCAGCTGGGCGAGGAGATCATCGGCAACCTGAACGACGGGGGCCTCCTCTCGTGTGGCCTCGATGAGGTGGTCGAGGCGCTGAACGGGTGGATCGCCGAGGTCCGCGACGTCGCCCTCGAGCGCGCCCACGAGATCGAGGACGAGGAGGAACGGGCCCGGGAGCTCGACGAGATCCGGGAGCTCTTCGCCGACTACACCGTCGAGGAAGCCGAAGACGTCCTCGTCGAGATCCAGCGCCTGGACCCTCCGGGCGTCGGTTCCCGCTCGCTCCAGGAGTCGATCCTGATCCAGATGCGCCAGGCCGACGAGGTCGACACTCTCGCCTACCGCATGGTCGAGGACCACTTCCACGAGCTGGTCAACCATCGGTGGTCCGAGATAGCGCTTGCACTCGACGCCACCCCCCGTGAGGTGCAGGAGGCCGCCGATACCCTCTCGCGCTTCGACCCGAAGCCCGGCCTGGGCATCTCGTCCGACCCCGAGCACTACGTGATCCCCGACCTCGTCGTCGAGGAGATCGACGGGGAATACATGGTCTTCGTCAACGACACCAGTCTGCCCCGTCTGCGCATCTCGCGCGCCTACCGCGAGGTGGCCCGCGACCGCAACAAGTTCACCGGCGAGAACAAGGAATTCATCTCGTCGAAGCTGAATTCGGCCAACTGGATGATCCAGGCGATCGAGCAGCGGCGGCAGACGATGCTGAAGGTCATGAACTTCATCGTCGATCGGCAGCGGGAATTCTTCGACAAGGGCGTGCAGTATCTGCGCCCCCTCACCCTGCGCGAGGTGGCCGAGCACATCGACATGCACGAATCGACGGTCTCGCGCGTCACCAACGAGAAATTCGTGCAGACACCCCGGGGCGTCTTCTCCCTCAAGTACTTCTTCTCGTCGGGACTCTCGACCGACTCCGGCGAAGACATCTCGGCGCGCGGCGTGAAGGACAAGATCCGCAACCTCGTCGACAGCGAGGACGCACGGAAGCCGCTCACCGACGCGGCCATCGTCCGTCTCCTGAAGGATGACGGCATCCAGATCGCCCGGCGTACGGTGGCGAAGTACCGTGACCAGCTGGGGATCCTCCCCGCCCGCATGCGAAAGCGGGTCTGAGGTGGCGCGCTCGCTTCCCGCTCCGGGCCCCGAGCCGACCGCCGGCGGCGAAACCCGGCCCGACGCCCTCGCCGACGCGCGCGCCCTCGACGAGGTCATGCGGCGCGATTTCGCCGTCGTGATCCCGGCGTGGGACGAGGCGCCCGTGGTGGCCGAGACGGTGGCCGCCCTCCGCGACGCCTTCGCGCGGTATGACCTCGACGGCGAAGTGCTCCTGGTCGACGACGGATCGACCGACGGCACGGCCGAGGTGGCGCTCGCCGCGGCCGCGGGATGGCCAAACTTCCGGGTGCTCCGCCACCGGGTGAACCTCGGCAAGACGGAAGCGATGCTCACGGCGGCAGCCCGGACCACGGCCACCTGGCTCGTGCTCTACGACGCCGACCTCCAGCACGAACCCGCCGAGATCCCCCGATTCCTCCGCCGTCTCCAGGAGGGGTGGGACGTCGTGACCGGCCGCAAGATCGGGGCGTACGACAAGCGCCGCGTCTCGTCGGTCTACAACGCGCTGAGCCGTCGCATCTTCCGCGTGCCGGTCAGCGACCTCAACTCGATGAAGGCGTTCCGGCGCGAGATCCTCGACGGCATGGCGCTCCGCCACGACTGGCACCGCTTCTTCGTCGTGCTCGCGCACGCCCGCGGGTGGACCGTGAGCGAGATCGACATCACCCTCCACCCCCGCCGTGCGGGCGTCTCGAAGTACCAGGGGCCGGGGCGGGTCCTGGTCGGGGTGCTCGACCTCCTCTCGGTCGCCTTCCTCCTCCGCTTCGCGCGCAAGCCGCTCCTCTTCTTCGGGGTTCCCGGCGCCGTGCTGTGCGGGCTCGGGGTGCTCACCGGCATAATCGCGCTCTGGCTCCGCTTCATCGAGGGGGTGGGGTT
>CAYORZ010000324.1:0-2674 GCA_964406485.1 uncultured Gemmatimonadaceae bacterium
GACCCAGGCCTCCGGATTGATGGGCTCGCCCACCGACCCCAGGAGGCGCAACTGCGAGAGATCGTACTTCGCCGGCCACTCTTCGCCCCAGCGCATGAAGGCGCGGATGGCGGTCGGGGCGGTGTAGAAGATCGTGATCCCGTACTTCTCGCAGAGGTCCCAGAAGCGTCCCCGGTTCGGCCAGTCGGGCGCGCCCTCGTACATGAAGACGGTGGCGCCGTTGGAGAGGGGGCCGTAGACGATGTAGCTGTGCCCCGTCACCCACCCCACGTCGGCGGTGCACCAGTAGCGGTCCTCCTCCTTCAGGTCGAAGACCAGGCGGGTGGTGACGTGGCATTGGGTGAGGTAGCCCCCGGTCGTGTGCACCACCCCCTTCGGCCGGCCCGTCGTCCCCGAGGTGTAGAGAATGAAGAGGGGGTCCTCGGAGTCCATCGACACACAGGCGACGCCTTCCTCGACGTCCTGCATCACCTCGTGGTACCAGAGGTCCCGGCCGGGCTGCATCCGCACGCCCAGTTCGCGCGCGGTCGCGGGGGTCCGCGCCACCACGATGCAGCGCTCGATCGAGGGCGTATGGCGCAGTGCCCGGTCGGCGTTCTCCTTCAGGGGGATCAGGCGCCCGCGACGGTACCCGCCGTCGGCCGTGACGAGGACCTTCGCTTCGGCGTCGGCGATGCGATCGGCGAGAGAGTCCGCGCTGAAACCACCGAAGACCACCGAGTGGATCGCTCCGATCCGGGCGCAGGCGAGCATCGCGATGGCCGCCTCGGGCACCATGGGGAGATAGATCGCCACCCGGTCGCCCTTCTCGACGCCGAGCGAACGGAGGACCGCGGCAAAACGGGACACGCGGCGGTAGAGGCCGTGATAGGTCATGACCCGCACGTCACCCGGCTCCCCTTCCCAGATCAGCGCCGCCTTGTTGCGGCGGGGCCCGTCGAGGTGCCGGTCGACGCAGTTGTGGCAGACGTTGAGGCGCCCTCCCACGAACCACTTCGCCTCGGGAGGAGTCCACTCGAGTACCCGGTCCCACGGCTCGAACCACTCGAGTTCGGCCGCGCACCGTGCCCACCACCCCTCGGGATCGGCCTCGGCTTCGGCCACGACGGCGGGGTCGGAGAGGAGGGCGTCGCGGCGGAAGGCGGACGGCGGGGGAAAGCGGCGGTCCTCCTGGAGGAGGGAGTCGAAGGCGCCGGAGTCGGGCATGGGGGTCTCCCGGAGAGAGGGGACAGGCGCGACGAGAATGGGGACGCCGCGGGCACCCGGCAAGCGGAAGCGGGCGGCGGCGAGCCGCGCGGCCTACCGCGGCAGCTCCGGATCGACCAGGAGGGCGTCGAAGGCGTCGACGGTGGCCGACGCGAGGGCCGCGACCGTGGCGGCCCCCTCGCGCACGGCCCTGGCGGGAAGCGAGAGCTTCAGTCGCGCCTCGAGATCGGCCCGCTCGACCGCCTCCGAGGCATCGCGGAGCCGCAGCCGCAGGGTGATGGGCGTCCGGTACGCGTCCGGAAGGTGGACCCCCGCCCTCTCGGCCAGCTGGGCGAGGAGGGGGCGAACCTCGCGATACTCGATGGGCTCCGCGAGGTCGAGGACGAGCGAGAGCGAGCCGTGGAGACCCGCCGGCGTCTCGCCGAGGTAGACGTCGACCGAGGCGTCGTCGAGTTCGTCGCGATGGAAGAAGAGGTACGCGCTGCGCGTGGACTCCCCCGCCCACCTCCCCTCGAACTCGATGCTCGTGGTCTTCTGGATCCCCGACAGGACCCACCCCCGGGACTCCACGCCCTCGCGCACCGCTTCGATCAGCGGCTCGAGGGTCTCTATCGAGGTCGACATGGGCGCGTGTGCATCCGGAGGTGAGGGGGAGACCGGCGGGCAGCGGGGCGGCTGAGCCGGGAGAAACACTCCGCGACCCCCCGTGTAGCACGGCGCGGAGATCACCGATCCGGTATGGCCATCAGGGAGGGACCGATGCACGAACAGACCTGCGACGCCGAAGCGGTGCTGCGGGAGGCGCTCGGGGCGAGTGGGCAACGCTTTACCGAACAACGCGCCGCGGTGTTCCGGTTCCTGCGCGGCACCGAGTCCCACCCCACCGCCGACGAGGTCTATCTCGGCGTCCGCTCCGAAGTTCCCGGGATCTCGCTGGCGACCGTCTACAAGAGTCTGGAGACCCTGGTCGGCTGCGGCCTGGCGACCAAACTGAGCTACGCCGACGGATCGGCTCGGTACGACGGGCGTACAGACGACCATCACCACGTCCGCTGCCTCTGCTGCAGCCAGGTGATGGACCTCTCGCACCGGGTGGCGGAGCGCGAGGTGGAGCGGCTCCTCGCTTCGGCCGGCGGATTCCGGGTGACCGGAGTGCGGCTCGAGCTCACCGGGTACTGCCCGGCGTGCGACCGTGAGCAGACCCGCTCCGCCTGAGTCGTCACGGGCGGTGCCGCCGAGCAGCGAACCCCTCCCTCCCCCACCGCCCGCGCTGAAGGCGGTCGTCCGCACCGATCCCGAGGCCCGTCGCGCCCGGGCAGGTTCGCGTGGCCCCATCTGGATGATGCCGGCCGGGGTGGCGCGTCCCCGCCACCCCGACGAGGTCGCGGCCGTGCTCGCGTGGTGCGCGGACGAGGGCATCACCCTCACCCCGCGCGGGGGCGGCACCGGCATGCCCGGAGGCAACGTC
>CAYORZ010000325.1:0-2670 GCA_964406485.1 uncultured Gemmatimonadaceae bacterium
CTCGTCCGGATGGAGGCGATTCCGCGCATGTAGGCGGCGGGAGGTCCGAAGTTGCGGGAGGTCCGAAATTGATCTTGTTGATTTCGGACGTGGCGATCCCGCGCGGGCAGGAGGCGGGGCAGATGGGGCTGGCCCTTTCGTGACCGTGGGCACTACCGTGGGGCTCCGCACCGTCGAATTTCCCGAACCCCACCCCCGCCATGGCCGACCCCCGGCGCTGGGCCCGGATCAAGCGCCTCTTCGACCATGCCGCCGACCTCCCGCCCCAGGAGCGCAGGCGGCTGCTCGACACCGCGGCGCGAGACGAGCCCGACGTGCGGGCGGCGGTCGAGGAGCTTCTCGCCGCCCATGACGCCTCGACCGACTTCCTCGACGACGAGGCCGCGCGGGGGCTCGCCGTGGTCGCGCAGGCCGCCGCTTCGCCCGATCACTGGATCGGCCGCCGCTTCGGCGCCTACGAGGTCATCGACGAAGTGGGACGCGGCGGGATGGGGATCGTCTTCCGGGGACGCCGGGCCGACGGTCGCTACGAGCGCGCGGTCGCGCTCAAGGTCGTCCCGGCCGCCCTGGTCCAGGGGCACCTCCGCGACCGCTTCGCCGACGAGGTCCGGATCCTGGCCGAACTCGACCATCCCAACATCGCCCGTCTCCTCGACGCGGGCGAGACCGACGAGGGACTCGCCTACCTCGTCATGGACCACGTCGATGGTCCCCGGATCGACCACTTCGCCGACGAACGCGCCCTCGACCTCCGCGCCCGCCTCCTGCTCTTTGGCAAGGTGCTCGACGGCGTCGGCTATGCCCACGGGCAGGGGGTCGTCCATCGCGACCTGAAGCCGTCCAACATCCTGGTCACCCGGGGGGGCGAACCCAAGCTCGTGGACTTCGGGATCGCCAAGCTCCTGGACCCCCTGCAGGACGAGGGCGGCCGCGACGCCACCCGCACCCTCTACCGGATGCTCACGCCGGAGTACGCGAGCCCGGAGCAGGTCCGGGGAGAGCGCGTCGACGGGCGCTCCGACATCTACTCGCTCGGGGTCGTCCTCTACCGGCTGCTCACGGGGCGTGCCCCCTACACCCTCGACCCCACCACCCCCCGGGCGGCGGCGGAGGTGATCTGCGAGCACTCGCCGTTCCGGCCGAGCGACGCGGTCACGCGCACCGTCCCGGTCGACCCCGAGCAGACCACACCCGCGCTCGACGCCGACCTCCTGGCCCGCCGGCGCTCGAGCACGAGCGACCGGTTGCAGCGCTCGCTCAGGGGTGACCTCGACACGATCGTCCTGCACGCCCTCGCCAAGGATCCCGCTCGCCGCTACCCGAGTGCCGAGGCCTTTGCCGACGACATCGATCGCTACCTGGAGGGACGGGCGATCCGGGCCCGCACCCCCGGGCCGGTCTATCGCGCGCGCCGCTTCGCCCGGCGGCGCTGGGCCCCGCTGGCGGTCGGCGCCGGGGGGGTCGTGGTCGCCACCGCCCTCGTGGTCCAGGCGCGCGAGGCCGACGCCCAGAGGCAGGTGGCCGAAGCGAGCAGCGCCGAGCTGGCCGGTCTGGTGGGATCGGTGCTGAGCACCCTCAACACCGACCTCGCGGGAGAGGACCGGGGGCCGACCGCCACCCGCGTCGCGGCGGTCGAGGCAGCGGTGGCCTCCCTCGACTCGCTCGCCGTCCGGCTCAAGCGCCCCCTGCCCCCGGCCTTTCTCGAGGCGCTGGCGGGCGCCTACCAGGAGGTCGGCATCGTCCAGGGGCATCCGACCATGTCGAGCGTCGGACGCGTCGACGACGCCGCGGTCAGTCTCGGGAAGTCGCTCGACCTCTGGCTCGAGCTGGCCCGCCTCGATCCCACCCGTCTCCCCCCGGCCCTCGAGGCGATCGAGAGTCGGGTGCTCCTGGCCGACATCTTCCGGATGCGGGGCGATCACGCCGAGGCCGGCCGCTATCTGGATCGGGCCGAGGCGGAGTCCGATTCCCTCATGGCCCTCCACGGTCTCGACGATGTCGGCCTCATCTCTGTCACCGCCATGGTGCACGAGAGACAGTACTGGCAGCGGGCAGGGGCCGGTGACTTCGAGGGCGCCCAGGAGTACGTCTCTCACCTGAGCGATCTCACCCGCCGCACCCTCGAGCTGACCCCCGAGGGGCCCCGACGCATCGGGGTACTCGAGGAAGTCGCACTGGCCCTTCAGTCCGAGGCGACCGTCACCGGGCAGCTCGCGCGACACGACGAGGCGATCGCTCTCCAGCGCGAGGTGGTGGCCCTCACCGACTCCCTCGCCGAGCTCCCCGGATCCACCCAGCGGGTCCGGGCGATCCGCGCGACCGCCTGGCACAATCTCGGTTGGCGGTACAACGACGCCGACCGCCCCGCTCTCGCCGAGGAGGCCTTCGGCCAGGCGCTCCTCCACATGAACGCGCTCCACCGCGAGGATCCGGGCAACGCCACCCTCGTCGCCTCGCTGGGGCAGTTCCATGAGGGACGGGGACAGGCCCGCATCCGCGGCCGTCGGTGGGCGGAGGCGCTCGTCGATCTGGGCCGTGCCGCCGAACTCCTCACCCCCGTCCTCGACCAGATGCCGTACGTCGCCTTCACCGTGGCCCAGATCCACCGAGAACAGGGCGAGGCGCTGGCCCGACTCGGTCGCTGGAGCGAGGCGGGGGAGGAGTACCAGC
>CAYORZ010000326.1:0-2638 GCA_964406485.1 uncultured Gemmatimonadaceae bacterium
GCCGCCCGCGGGGTCCCGCACGTGGCCGTTGGGGTTTTTTTTTTTTTTGCGCCGCGGCGGGGGGGGGGGGGGGGGGGGGGGGGGCGGCGGCGCCCGCCCCAACGCCGAGGATCTGGCCGACCTCTTCGAGCTCGAGCTCGACAAGCTCCGCAACCAGTACGAGACCGTGCAGCGGGGAGAGCGGCAGCAACAGGCCAACGAGGTCGACGAAGTCCGCGAGCGGCTGCAGGAACTGGCCCGGCGGCAGCAGCAGGAGGCGGAGCGGCAGCGGGCCCGGGCCGCCCAGGGGCAGCCGGGCGGAGGAGCCGCCGCCCGGGGGCAGAGGGAACTCGTCGACCAGACCGAAGAGACCGCCCGCCAACTCGAGCGACTCTCGCGCGAAACGAACGACCGGCAACTCCAGGAGGCGGCCCGCCAGCTGCAGGAGGCAGCCGACGCGATGCGTCGCTCGGCCGCCCAGGGGGGCAACGCCGCCGCCGCCGAATCGGCCCGCGCGCAGGAACGGCTGGCCGAGGCGCAGCGGCGGCTCGAGCGCTCCCGAGAGAGCCGGGTGAGCGACGACACGCGTGACGCCCTCGAGCGGATCGACCGTCTGAGCGCGCAGCAGGAAGAGATCACCGGCCAGGTCGGCCAGATGCCCGCCGACCCCCGCGCCCGCGGCGACCTCGTCGAGCGGCTCCAGGAGCGGAAGACCGAAATGGCGCGCGAAGTCGGCCAGCTGGAGCGCGACCTCGACCGGCTGGCCGCCGACGTCCGCGAGGAAGATCCGGCCGCGGCCCGCGAACTCGGCGAGGCTGCCGAGGCGATCCGCTCCACCCGCCTCAACCAGAAACTGCTCTGGTCGCGGGGGGTCGTGCAGCAACAGGAGCGGGAGTTTGCCCGCATCTTCGAGGAAGAACTCGCGCGTGACTTCGAGGAGGTACGTCGCCAGGTCGCCGAAGCGCGGACCGCCACCGAGCGGCTCGCCGAACGGGAAGGGATGGCCGAAGCGCTCGACGGCGCGCGCGACCTCGTGCGCGGGGTGGAGTCGCTGGAGCGCCGCCTCGACCGCCCCTCGTCCGAAGCCGCCGCCGGCTCCGGGGGAGACGCACGGGGCGGAGCCACGGCCGGAGGTGCGACCCGCGGCGAGCCCACGCGCGGCTACACCGACGAAGAGATCCGGCAGTTTGCCCGCGAATTTGCGGAGCGCGCCCGACAGGGAGGCGAACTCCGCGAGGCCCTCCGTGAAGGTGGCCACGACGTGACCGACCTCGACACCGCCCTCGAGGCGATGCGCCGGCTGCAGGAGGTGGAGAGCTACACCGACCTCCCCCAGGTGGCCGCCCTCCGCGAGATCGTGCGCGAGAGTCTCGGGCGGGTGGAGTTCTCGTTGCGGCGTCAGGTCGAGGGGGAGTCCCGCGCCCGCGCCGCCATCCGCGGTAGCGACGCCGTCCCCCCCGGCTTCGAGAGCCTCGTGGAGGAGTACTACCGCAACCTCGCCCGTTCCGGGACCGGGGGTGGGGGGCGGTGACCCACCGTCGCTCTCAAGGAAGCGCCCCTCCTGCCCGACACTCGCAGGCGATGGAGTACCTCCACGCCCGTCCTTCACCGCTCCGGTGAGTGCCGGGCCCCTCGGAGTGAATGATGCAGTCAGACCGCGACAGCGAAAATCCCCCGGATGCGGCCGCGTCCGGCGGCTACCGCCTCGGCCTCTCCGAGACGGTGGCCGCAGGCGTGCACCGGATGGCGCTGGAAGAGGTGGACAACGCCCTCGCGCGGCTGCGCGACCCTCGCTACGACGCCAACGAGGCCCTGCACGACGCGCGGATTCGCCTGCGCAAGGTCCGGGCGCTCCTCCGTCTCGTCCACGACGCCATCGGCGCCGAGCTCCACGAGCTGGAAGACGCCGACTACCGCGACGTCCTCGCGCTCCTCGACCCGGCGCGGGAGAGCTACATCGCGGTGCGCACCGTCGAGCACCTCCGCGCCGACTTTGCCGAAGTCCTCCGGCCGAGCGCCTTCGTCGACCTCCAGGCCCGCCTCGAGGAGCGACACCACCGGATCCTCCGTCATACCCTCCGCGAAGGGGTCGTCCCCGAGGCGATCGCGCGCCTCGAGGGGGCGCGGGAGCGCATCGGCGGATGGCCGCTCGAGATGGCCGACGACCGCGTGCTCGAACGGGGACTCCGCCGCGCCTACGAACGCGGATACGCCGCGATGGCGCGCGCCTACGAACCCGAGGGCGGGCTCGCGGGCCGTGCCTTCCGGATCTGGCGCCGGGAGGCCCGCTACCTCTGGTTCCACTACCGGTTGATCGCCGCCGCCTGGCCGCCGGTCCTCGAGGCGACGGCCGAGGAACAGGCCCGTCTCTCGCACGAACTGGGGATCGGAAAGGACCTCGGCGACCTCGCGCGGACCCTCGCCACCGCAGAGAATCTCGCCGAGAGCCACTGGACCCTCCTCGCCCTCCGGGGTCTCGCCCGCGAACGGCGAAAGCACCTCTGGCGCGGCCTCCGCCCCCTCGGCACCCGTCTCTACGCCGAGACCCCCGACGCCTTCCGGGACCGGGTGCGCCGGATCCTGCAGGCCGCGCGAGGCTCGTCGGGCTGACAGCCGGTCGCGCCGGCGACCGGTCGCACCGCGGGCGGATGCGCGCGCA
>CAYORZ010000327.1:0-1605 GCA_964406485.1 uncultured Gemmatimonadaceae bacterium
GATTTACAGTCTGCCCCGTTTGACCGCTTCGGTACCCTACCGACTTCCCGGCCCCTTCACGGCACCGGGAATCGAGGACTGCGCCGCTCCCCCCGTCCGCAAAGCGACCACCCCCGACGCGGATGGCGACGGGGGCTGGCTTCCGAATGAGCTTTGGAAGGTAAATCGCCCCGGAGGAGGGATCAAGGGGTCCCTCGCGCGGGGTCCGTCCCCGGCCGGGAGGCCTGCTCCCGGGCGAAGCTGGCGAAGGGACTCGAACCCCCAACCCCCTGCTTACAAGGCAGGTGCTCTACCAGTTGAGCTACGCCAGCAGAGCCCCGAAGATAGCCGCTTCGGGGTCGGGGATCTATCGGGTGCCCGAGACCCGGAGTCCGTCGGTGAAGTGCAGGAGCTCGAAGGTCCGCCCGGCCGTCGCGCTCGGGAAGTCGTACACGAGCGAGGAGGAGTCCCACGCCACGACGTCGCCGACCTCGACACGCACCACCGGACCGGCGATCCAGAGCTCCGCCCCGTCGCGGTCCACCCGGAGGATCGTGAACGACGCCGAGGGAATCACCTCGCGCACCTCGCCCGTCCCCGGACCTTCACGGAGGGGGACGCCGGCCGGCTCGTCGGGAGGGGCGACGACCGGAGCCCCGGTGGGGTCGAGGGGGCCGGCGCGCACGGGCTCGCCGTCGGTCGCCGGGTGCCCCTCGGGGAGGGTGGCAGGGGCGGGCACCGCCGCAGGCGGAGGGGGCGCCACCTCGTCGGAGTCGACGACGATGAGGACGATCGCGACCAGGAGAAGGGCGCCGAGGATCAGGGTGGAGCGGTGCATGGGCGAGGGGCCCCTTCGAGATTCGGGACGACGGGTGCAAACTTCCGAACGCTGTTCGAGCAGCCTCCTCCGGACAAGGGGTCCGGAAGCGGCCCGAGTGCGCCCCACCTTCCGCCTCCCCGATTCCCGTGCTCCGCCTCCGCAACCTCCTCGACCGCCGCATCGCCGCCCTGGCGCTCCCCGCACTCGGCGCGCTGGCAGCCGATCCGCTCGTCTCGATGATCGACACCGCCTTCGTCGGTCGCCTGGGCGTGACCGCCCTCGCCGCCCTCGGGGTCAACACGTCGGTCTTCTCGTTCTCGTTCGTGGTCTTCAACTTCCTGGCCTACGGGACGACCCCGATGGTCGCACGGGCGGTCGCGCGGGGAGACCGGGCCGGGGCGGGGCGGCTGGCGGTGGCCGCCCTCACCCTCGCCGCCCTGGCGGGGGCCGTGTCGCTCGTGCTTCTCCAGCTGCTCGCCGTCCCCATTCTCACCCTGATGGGGGCCTCCGGCGAGCTTCTTCCCCCCGCGCTCACCTACCTCCGCATCCGTGCACTCGCCGGCCCGGCCGTCCTCCTCATCACCGCCGGCCACGGGATCTTCCGGGGGTGGGAGGACACCCGCACCCCCCTCCTGGTGGCGCTCGGGCTGAACCTCGTCAACCTCGTCCTCGACCCCCTCCTGATCTTCGTGGTCGGATGGGGACTCGCGGGCGCCGCGATCGCCACGGTCATCGCCCAGTGGGCGGGGGCGCTCGCGTTCCTCTTCCTGATCTTCGGCTCCCGGCGGGAGTCGCGGGGCGTCGAG
>CAYORZ010000327.1:1615-2636 GCA_964406485.1 uncultured Gemmatimonadaceae bacterium
TTGGTCTCTTGACTGCGTGGGAGCAGGGCTATGTCGAGCCGGTGCTCCCGCCGCTCACCGACCTCGTCGCCCTGGCGCGGGTCGGCGGCGCCCTCGTCGTGCGCACGCTCTCGCTCATCGGCACCCTCACCCTGGCCACCGCCGTCGCCACCCGGCTGGGTACCCTCGCCGTGGCCGCCCACCAGGTGGCCACCCAGCTCTGGCTCCTCCTGGCCCTCGTGGTCGATGCCCTCGCGGTGGCCGGGCAGGCGCTGGTGGCGGGGTCGCCTCCGGTCGAGGCACGGCGGGTGGCCGCCCGCCTCCTGGGGTGGGGGGCGGCGGTGGGGCTCCTCCTCGCCGGGGTCTTTGCGCTCGCCCGCCCCTGGCTCCCCCTCATCTTCACCACCGATCCGGCGGCGATCGCCCGGGTCGACGCCCTTCTCGGCTTCGTGATCTGGATGCAACCCCTCAACGCCCTCGTCTTCGTCTGGGACGGGATCTTCATGGGCGCCCAGGACTTCCGCTACCTCGCCGTCCAGATGGTGGCCGCGGCCCTCCTCGCCGGCACCGTCCTCGTCCTGGTGGTCCCCATGGGGTGGGGACTCGCAGGGGTGTGGTGGGCCCTGGTGGTGCTCATGGGGAGCCGGGCGCTGGCCCTCGCCTTCCGTCACCTGCGGGGGACCGCAGCGCTCCCCCGAGGGTGAGGCGCCCCGGGGTCAGCGGCTCCAGCGGGTCCCGTGGGGGGTGTCTTCGAGTATGACGCCACGGGCCGCGAGGGCGTCGCGGATCTCGTCGGCGCGCGCCCAGTCGCGTGCGGTGCGGGCAGCGTTGCGTTCCTCGATCATCGTCTCCACCCAGGCCGCCAGATCGTCGTCGGTTGCGGAGGGGCGGAGGGCGAGTTCCAGGAGGCCGACGACGCGGTCCATGGAGTCGAGGGCGTCGCGGGCGGCCTGCACCTCGGCCGCCGTCGCCACCCCGCCCGACCGGTCGAGGGCGGTATTGACGTCGCGGACGAAGCCGAAGAGGGCGGCCAGGCCCTCGG
>CAYORZ010000328.1:0-2616 GCA_964406485.1 uncultured Gemmatimonadaceae bacterium
TCGGTGCGGCCCGACTCCCTCCCCCCGCCCGACCCTTCCCACCCCCATTCGGAGTAGCCCGATGTCTGAGTCCGCCAGGACCCAGCAGACCCCCGACCCCGCCCTCGCCCGCACGGTCCGCATCGACCCGACCGCGCCCGCGACGCCGCCCGCCGACGATCCCATGCGACGCACGATCGTCATGAACCAGCCCCCCCGGATCGACGCCGCGGCCTGGCTGGTCGCCGACCGCGGGCCGGCCCGGGGCACCGTCCACCGCCTCGAAGGCGAACGCTCACTCCTCGGCGCCGACGCCGCCGCCGACATCCGCATCGACGACGCCCACATCTCGGACCAGCACGCGAGCATCCGCTTCAGCGAGGGCCGCTTCACGCTGACCGATCTCGACAGCACCAACGGGACCCGCCTCAACGGAGAGGCGGTGCAGAAGGCGGAGGTGACCGATGGCGATCGGATCGGGCTCGGCGGCACGAGCTGGGTCTTCAAGTGCGTCGTCTTCGAAGCCGACTGATCCGCATCCCTTCCTGACATCGTACCGGAGATTTCCACGATGAAGCACCAGGCAACTCACCGTCGCGGCCCCGGACTCGGGGTGCGGGCCGCTCTCCTCCCCCTCGTCGCCTGCGCGGTCACCGCAGCGGCGGCCGCCGCCCAGGACCTCGATCAGCGCGGGCGCCAGCGGCTCTTCAGCCAGGTCAAGCCGGCCGTCGTCCTCATCTATTCCCAGGTGCAGGCCGAGATCTCGCTCCCCCGCGATCAGGGCCCGCCCCTGCTCCTGACCAGCCAGACCTCGTCGGCCGGTTCCGGCTGGATCATCACCCCCGACGGATTCATCATCACGAACGGCCATGTCGTGGAGATGTACCACGAGAGCAACGAGACCGTGCTCCGGCAGAGACTGCTCTTCCAGGCGCTGAACGACGCCGGCGTCTTCGCGGCGCCCGACCCGGAAACCGGCCGGGTTCCGACCGAGGAGGAAGCGATCCGGAGGACCATCGAGCTGTACGACGAAGCGAGTATCGCCCTCAAGAAGGACCTCGTGGCCGTGCTTCAGAACGGGCGCGTGCTGGAGGCGTCGGTGCGGGAGTACTCCCCCCCGGTCGTCCCCTTCCCGGGAAAGATCTCGCTTCCGGGAGTCGGCAACTTCGACAACGGGCGAGACGTCGCGGTTCTCAAGGTCTCGGCTCGTGACCTCCCCACGATGCGGCTGGGCAACTCCGACGGATCGGCGATCGGTGAGGAGATCTTCGTGGCGGGCTACCCCGGCTCCGCGGCGCTCGACGCCCTCTCGGAGGCGTCGACCCTGGAGGCCAGCTTCACGCGCGGCCAGGTTGCCGCCCTCAAGGCGGCCGTCGGGGGGGAGGACCTCATCCAGGTGGATGCCGCAGCCTCGCCCGGAAGCAGCGGGGGCCCGGTCTTCAACCGGAGCGGAGAAGTGCTCGGGATCCTCACGATGGGCGAGGGAGAGAGCTTCAACTTCGCCGTCACCTCGAACACCGTGCGTGACTTCTTCCGCTCCTCCGGAGGGGTGGCGGGCGAGAGCCTCTTCGATCGGACCTGGACGCGCGCCCTCGACCGCTACTACGCGGCCGACTACGACGGCGCGATCGCAGGCTTCGACGAGGTGCTGCGGCTGATGCCCGACCTCCCCGACGCGCTGAACCTGCGCCGGATGGCCATGACGGCGCGAGAGGGGAATCCGTCGGAGCCGCCCCTTCCCGAGACCTCGGCCGAGGCCGCAACGGCGGGCGCCGTGCCGCTCGAGCCTGTCCTCCCGGCCGACGACGAGGGACTCCCCGGCTGGCTCCTCGGGGTGATCGCCCTGGGCGTGGTGCTTCTCGGCGGAGGGTTCCTGATGCGCCGGCAGTCGGCGCCGTCACCTGCCCTCGCCGGAGCAGCCGCGGGAGGCGGAGTCGCCGACGCGGCCTCCGGCTCGCGGGGGGGCACCGCCGCCACCGTGGCGATCCACCCCACCCCCCTCCGGCTGATGGTCATCGCGGGGCCGCTCCAGGGGAACCGCTTCGAGGTCGGTTCCGAGGGCGTGCGCATCGGGCGGGATACCGCCGCCTGCCAGATCGTGTTGAGCGAGGCGAGCGTCTCGCGGGAGCACGCCATGATCCGCCCCGCCGGGTCGGGCCTCTCCATCAAGAACCTCTCCGGCACGAATCCCACCTACGTGAACGACCGCGCGATCCAGGAGGCGACCCTCGCCCCGGGGGACCGGGTCAAGATCGGCGACTCCGTCTTCGAGGTGCAGGCATGATGTCGCTCCGTCGCCTGCTCGGCTTCGGCCTCGCACTCGTGGGGGGGACCGCCGCCGGGGCGGCCCCCGCCGCGGGACAGATCGGGGCGCTGGCAGTGGCAGCAGCCGCCGCCGGAAGTGGTGGAGAATACGCCCTGGCCGGGGCGCCCGTCTTCAGCGAGAGCGGCCTCGTGCTCGCCGAAGGGTGGGCCGCGGGCGCCTTCGGGGTCACGACGAGCACCGGCGTCACCTTTCACGATGGGTTCGGGGGGTCGGTCGCCGGTGACCTCGGCCAGACCACCCTCTCGTCCGGCGCCTTCGCGGCGGTCGGAGGGCGGGCGATGGTGGGCGCCGTGCTCTCGTTCGAGCTCAAG
>CAYORZ010000329.1:0-2611 GCA_964406485.1 uncultured Gemmatimonadaceae bacterium
CGCGGTGGCCACCCCGCTGTACGTGATGTCGTCGGTGACGCGGTACGTGAAGGTCACCGGCCCCGCGGTCGTGGTCTCGTCGGGGGTGAAGACCACCTGCGCGGTGATCGGGGTGACCGAGACCGGCTCGCTGACCGAACCCGAACTCGGGGGTGTCACGACCTCGAAGGTAAGCGGATCGCCGTCGGGGTCACCGCCCGTGAGGGTGATCTGGACGTCGCTGCCGAGAAAGCCGAAGGTCGCCGCGTTGTAGGCGGCCGGCGCCGCGTTGGCCACCTCGATCGGGATCTCGATCTCGGTGGTGTCGAAGCCGTCATCGAGGATCAGGGTGAAGGCGTCGTCGCCGATGAACCCTTCCGCCGGGGTGTAGAGCACGCCCCACCGCCCCCCGATCCGCTCCACGCCACCGAGCGTGCCCTCGCGCGCCTCTTCGCCCACGGTGGCGGTCACCGCGTCGCCGTCCTCATCGACCATGGTGAAGAAGACCCGGGTCGGTGCATTGCGTCCCACCGGCACGGGGAGCCCCCGTTCCACCACCACTTCGGGGAGCCGGTTCGCCGGAAGGTGCACCGTCACGGGGGCGGAGGCCTCCGCGCCATCGAAGACCCGGAAGGTGAAGGAGTCGTCGCCGATCGAGCCGGGAGCCGGAGTGTAGGTCACCTCGAGCGTCGACGTGGCGCCGGAGGCGTCGAGCGTCCCCGGGGTCCCCGCGCCGGAGGCGATGCCCGTGAGTTCCCCGCCGGCGGGTCCGTCCACGAGTTGGAAGGTGAGGACTTCGCGGTCGGCGTCGCTTCCCGTGAGGGTGAAGGTGACCGCAGCGGTGGCGGGGCGCCGCAAGGTCAGCGGCGAGGCCGAGGGCGCCTGGTTGAGGACGGTGATGCGGACCACGCCGTCGACCGTCGACCGTCCGTCGTCGACGCGGAAGCGGACCTCGTCCTCGCCGGCGAAGCCCTGGGCGGGGGTGTACTGCACCCGGAGGCCTCCGGACTGCGGCGAGACGTCAGCCGTGCCGTGGGACGGTCCCGAAAGGATCTCCACATCCAGGTCCCGGCCCGCGGTCGACGAGACCCGCACCGTCGCCGTGATGGCCGTGTTCTTCTCGGTCGTCACCGAGACCGGCGCCAGGGTTTCGGGAAGCGTCCCCCCGGGACCCGAGGGGTCCGACTCGTCGCACGCGGCGAAGGCCAGCGCCGAAGCCAGGAGGATCGAGAGCGCGCGATGCGGGACAACGCGGAAGGACAGACGCATGGCATTCAAACCCGGACGGGGTGGGACTCGCGAGACAGCGTCACGAATTCTCCACAAACGGGGGTCACGGCGCAACACACCGGACCGGGCGTCCGACCTCGTGGCAGCGTCTGCCCGAACGCCTTCCCGCTCGGCTCTATGCCTGTGCGCGCTCCGCGGCGTCGCCCCTCGAGGGGTCGGCATCGTCGAGGAAGGCATCGAAGAGCCTCCGGGTGACGAGACCCGTGAGTCCCTTCCCCACCGGGCGCCCGTCGATGCGAACGGTCGGGCGCACCTCGGTCGTGGATCCGGTGAAGAACGCCTCGTCGGCGTGGGCGAGTTCCTCGACCTGGATCGCCCGCTCGACCACTTCGAAGCCCATCTCGCGGGCCAGCGCAATCACGTGTGCCCGGGTGATCCCGGGGAGGATCACGTTGGAGGTGGGGTGCGTGACGATCTGCTCGCCGAAGACGGCGAAGAAATTGTTGTGCGCCCCTTCGAGAGCGACCCCGTTGCGGACCAGGAGCGCATCGGTCGCGCCCCGCTCCACGGCCGCCTGCTGGGCCAGGACATTGGGAAGGAGCGAGATCGTCTTCACGTCGACGCGGGCCCACCGCCGGTCGGCGACCGTGACGGCCTCGAAGCCGCGCTCCCAGACCTCGCGCGACGGCCGCTCGTGGACGCGGGCACAGGCGTATACCGTGGGGTGGACGGCGGCCGCCGGGAAGGCGTGGCTGCGCGGCGCCACCCCCCGCGTGATCTGGACGTAGACGTAGGCCATCTCGGCATCGAGCAGCCCGTTGTCGGCCAGGAGCCGCTCGTGCACGTCCTCGATCCCCTCCAGATCGGCGTCGATGCGGAGAGCAGCGAGCCCGGACCGCAGGCGGGCGAGGTGCCGGTCGAGCAGGAAGAAGCGGCCCCGGTAGGCCGGGGTGACCTCGTACACGCCGTCCGACAGGAGGAAGCCCCGGTCATCGACCGAGACCCGTGCCTCGGCGGCGTCGACCCAGGCACCGTTCAGATAGACGAGCCCCATGGCTGTCAGGCTTCCGCGCCGCGGTTCTCGAGGCTCTTGAACTGCTCGAGCAGCTCGGCCTCGGCGATCTCGCCCGCGTCGCGTTCCTCGTCGACCGCCTCGACCTCGGCGTCGCGAACGTCACCGGGGCGGTGTTCCTCGCCCTCCTCGCCGTCCTCGTCGCCGGCGCCGAGCGCCTTCGGCTTCTCGGCCCCGGGAAGCAGGCCCATCTCGGCCTTGAGCGCCAGGAGCCGGTCGTCCATCGAGGAATCACCCCCGGCTTCCAGACGGGTGAACTCGGTCTCGAGACTGTCGGTGTTGAGCGCCTCGTCCACCTCGGCGGCGGCCAGACTCCTCCGCTCCGACTCC
>CAYORZ010000330.1:0-2591 GCA_964406485.1 uncultured Gemmatimonadaceae bacterium
GAGGGTGGCGAGCAGCCCCCTCCCCCGGATCGGGAGTTCCCGGTAGCGGTAGATGTAGAGGGAATACCCCAGGGCTGCGAGGACCGCCCCCGCGGTGAGGAGCGGTGCGGTCACCCGCCCCCCCGCCCCGGGGTGCTGCCCGCCCGCATGGGGATCACCTCAGGGGCGCATCATCGGGAGCGACCCCGCCCCCGTCGGCCATCCGGATACCGGGCGCCTGCGTCGCCGCGCCCGAGGCGTCGGCCAGCCGCTGCTCGACCCCGTCCGGGAGGGGAATCGCGTCGAGGAGCGCCATCCGCGGCGAAAGCTCGGCCGCCCACCGCTCCATTGCTTCGGCCGGGATCGGCTCGCCGTTGGGGAGGTCGATGGCGAGCGGATCGATGTGGGTCCCGTTGCGGATCATCTCGTAGTGCAGATGGGGCCCCGTGGCGAGTCCCGTCATCCCCACGTACCCGATCACGTCGCCCTGCGAGACCCGTGATCCCACCCCCAGTCCCGCCGCGAAACGACTCATGTGGCCGTAGCGGGTCGTGAAGCCGTTCGCGTGCGCGATCACGACCGCGTTGCCGAGACCGCCGAGGTTGCCGCGCTGCTGGATCACCCCGTCGGCTGTCGCCATGATCGGCGTGCCCGTGTCGGCGGCGTAGTCCACCCCGCGGTGGGCCCGGACGGTGTTGAGGACGGGGTGCAGCCGCCCGTTGGAGAAGCGCGACGAGATGCGGCGGAAGCTCAGCGGCTTGAGCAGGAAGGCGCGGCGAACGGAGTTGCCCTCTTCATCGTACCACGAGCCGTTGCCGTCCCCGTGGGGGTCGAACCAGAGGGCGCGATACGGCTTGCCCACGTTGACGAACTCCGCGGCCACCACATGCCCGGAGCGCATCGTTCCGTCGGGGCGCACCTGGCGCTCGAAGGCCACGCGGAAGTGGTCGCCCGGCTGGATCTGTCGCGAGAAGTCGAGCTGCCACTGGAAGACCTTGTCGAGTTCGTCGACGAGGATCCCCTTGTCGTTGTAGGGCATCTCGGCGAGGGCCTCGTTGTCCATGAGCGACGCCCAGAGGGACTGCTCGATCGACCCGTGCACCATGAGTGTGTCGACGCGCGTGGGCGTGCGGACGATGGTCGATGCCCAGCTGTGCGGCCCGCGGGTGACCCGGACCGTCTCGTCGGGATTCAGGACGACATCGACGCCACGCAGGGTCGACTCGCCCACGAAGCGCAGCACCACCTCGGAGTCGACCCGCAGCCGCCGCGGACTCGCCTGTTCCTCGAAGGCGAGCAGAACCGCCTGCTGCTCGATGCGATCGAGCGACTCGGCGAGCACGCCGCCCAGGGTCTCACCCGGCCCGAGCAGCCGCACCTCGTGCCGCTCGGCGGGCGCGGCGTGAAGCGTTTCGAGCTTTCCCACTTCCGGCACCTCGCAGGCAGCGACGGCGAGAAGTGCCCCGAGCGCGAGCGTCAGGCGAGGAAGCATGTGCGTTTTTCTGGATGCCATCGAGTTCTCCGGGGCCACGCTCCGAGCGGACCGCCCGGAGCGTGGCCCCGGATCCGCGTCAATCCATCTGCCGACGAATGAACGTCGGAATGTCGAGTTCGCCGATCTCTCGCGACGAGACCGGCCGACCCGGCATCCGCCCGAGTCGGGGGGCCGGCTCCACCGAGAAGGAGGCACCACCGCCCGCCGCGACACGCCGGGGGGCCTCGGCCTCCGGCACCTCGTCACGGGCGATCTCCGACTCGATGTCCATCTGCTTCACATTGGACACCGGAGCCCGCGTGGGCGTTGCCCGCGTGGGCGCGGCCTGCCGCGAGCGCCGGAAGTCGTGGTTGATCACCTGCCTCTCATTCTCGGCACTATCGAAGCCGGTGGCAATCACCGTGACACGCACCACGCCCTCGAGCTCGGGGTCGTGGACCGCGCCGAAGATGATCTCGGCGTCGTCGCCGGCCTCTTCCTGAATGATAGTGGAGATCTGGTGTACCTCGTCAATGGCAAGATCCATCCCCCCCGTGATGTTGATGAGCACGCCCTGCGCGCCCGCGATCGAGACGCTGTCGAGGAGCGGCGACGAGATCGCCTCCTGCGCGGCCTCCTGCGCCCGGTTGTCGCCCTCGCCGAATCCCGATCCCATGAGGGCGGGTCCGCGCGACGACATGATCGTCCGCACGTCGGCGAAGTCGACGTTGACCTCTCCGTTCACCCGGATCAGATCGCTGATCCCCTGGGTGGCATGGAGCAGCACTTCGTCGGCCTTCTTGAGGGCGTCCTTGAAGGTGGTCCCCTTGGGGACGACGGCCAGGAGCCGGTCGTTGGGGACGACGATCACGGTATCGACGGTGCGCTTGAGCTCGGCCAGCCCCTGCTCGGCCTGCCGCAGCCGCTTCTTGCCCTCTAAGGCGAAGGGACGCGTGACGATGCCGATCGTCAGCGCACCGAGCTCGCGGGCGATCTCGGCCACCATCGGCGCCGCGCCCGTCCCCGTGCCACCGCCCATACCGGCGGTGATGAAGACCAGGTCGGCCACCTCGAGGGCCTTCCGGACCTCGTCGCGGCTCTCGTGCACCGCCTGGCGCCCGATCTCGGGGCGCGCGCC
>CAYORZ010000331.1:0-1157 GCA_964406485.1 uncultured Gemmatimonadaceae bacterium
GGAAGGGGCGCGCGCGCCACGCGCGAGACGTCGAGTTCGTCGCGCAAAATGAGGTAGGCGGACTGCCCTCGGATGCGGGGGGTGAAGAACTCGGAGGCGTCGGCCGGGAGCAGCATCGATCCCCGGTAGCCGCCGTCGCGGTCGAAGACGTCGATGCGCGTCCCCTCGTCGGCGGGTGCTCGGGCGCGCACGACCCAGAGACGGTCGGCGGCCACGAAGAGGTTCCGCACGACCGGGTGGGTGGACGGGGCGTGGTCGATCATCTCGGCGGCCGCGCGAGCCGCGTCGGGGCTCTCTGCGGCCAGCCGATCGCGGAACTCTTCCCGCTCCGCAGCGGTGACCGGGCGGGGGGGCACCGCCGCCTCGAGCACGCCGATCGTGTCGCCTTGCGCGTCGAGGCGCAGGATCCGGTAGTCGGAGCCGTCCGTCACCCAGAAGCCGCCCGTCGGATCGACAGCGATCGACTTGCGGCTGGCGAAGGGGAGCAGTCGAAACGACACGCCCTGATTGCCGAACACCTGCACCCAGGCACGGCTCACCTGATCCCCGACCGCCACCGAGTCGACCGCCCCGGTGGCCGGATCGTGCATCACCATGACGTCCTGGACCAGGGTCTCCTGAAGGCCGGGCTCGGGCATCACGCCCGGTATCCGGTCCGACACGGAGTGGTGCTTCCAGTTCCGACCCTGATCGTCCCGGGTGCCGGTCCAGGTGTACCCCCAGCTTCGCACCGGCGTCGGGTGCCGGACGAGTTCCCGGCCGTCGTCCACATGGAGTCCCAGAATCACGAACTTCGCGTGGTCATACACGAAGAGCGTATCGGCCACCCGCACCAGGCCGTTGGTGGCCGCGATCTCGCCGGGCCCATCCCCCCGACGGGAAATGGTGCGGCGGTAGTCGCCCTCGGGCCCGAACACCCGCACTTCGAGCGCCTGGACATCGAGCACGAAGATCTCGCCGTCGGGCCCTGCCTCGATCCCGCGCACATCGCCGAACACCTCGGGCCCCTCGCCCTCCAGACGTCCGATGACGAGGTCGGGGACCAGCGGCGCCACCGCCTCAGCGGGCGGCAGGGACGCGTGCAGGGTGCGGGGGGTGCCGTCGGGAAGGGTGTCGCGCGTGACATCGTCGCCCCCCGGGCCGTCGCTGCCCCCGCA
>CAYORZ010000331.1:1167-2585 GCA_964406485.1 uncultured Gemmatimonadaceae bacterium
GCGGCGACGCGAGGCGCAGTGCGAAAGGCGGCGACGCGAGGCCGGGGCACACGCGCGAGCGCCGGAGTCACGGGTTGGCCGAACGCGTGGGGGCGGCACGGATGGCTGGGCGGCGAGGGCATGCGGGGCGTCTCGTCTGCGAAGTGGGAGAAGCTGGCTTCATACCGTTGGACACCGTTCGCCGTCAAGGCGTTGCCGGGCCACGCGCCCGCTACTGGTGGCGCACGCCTCCAGGACGCTGTTTGCAGGAGAAGGCGAAAGGAAGGTAGAAATCGACGGTGACCCAACGTTCGGCGTCGAGCTGGTAGACCCCCGCCCATGGAGCGTTGATGCTGCCATCCGGCTCGGATGGGTCGCCCAGCTCGACAAGCGGTTGCCGGGTGATTGCGCAGGGACAGCGCTCGCCCGTTTGCGCAAACAATGGAGGCGGCCCCATGATTCCCGAGACGAGAGCACAGGCGGCGATCCCCCACTTCACCGTGTCAGGACGGGTCAAGGTGGCCTCCTCCTTCGAGACGCCTGCGGGGCGAAATCCGCGTGATTCGGCACCGACAGGCAGGGCGGGTCACCTGCTTCATATACACTTCAGCCGTCGAATCCTCAACCATCGTCCTGGAGCGAAGTCGGAGTTGACCCCCGACGGTGGACATCCCATCTCTACGGAGAAAGGACTCCACCATGGGAAGCTCCGGAACACCGTACGATCCGGAATGTCGGGCCCGGATGATCGAGCTGGTGCGTGTCTGAAGCAGGCCGGGCTGGACGCGGGCATGCGATCGGATGGTCTGACATCGAAAGAGCGTGAGGAGCTGCGATGCCTTCGCCGGGAGAACAAGCAACTCAGGGTCGAGCGGGAGATCCCGAAGAAGACCGCGGCTTGACCAACGTTGCGCGTCGGGGCCCCGCTCGGGAGACCGGCTCGGTTTTCGGTTGGCGTTCGAGTTCGTGAAGCGTCACCAGGCCGAGTTCCCGGTTCGAGCGAGGCGCCGCGTCCTGGGTCTCTCCCCCAGCGGCTGCTGACGCAAGCGTCCACCGTCCGCCAGAGAGGTGGCCAACGCTCGACTCGTGACGCAGATGCGGAGGATCCATGCCTTCAACCGCCGAAGCTATGGTCGTCCTCGGGTGCATGCCGAGCTTCGAGACGAGGGCTTCCTCGTGAACCACAAGCGCATGGGGCGCCTGATGCGCCAGGCCGGGATCGTCGGCGTGACGCGCCGCCGGACGTGGCGGACCACGGAGCGGGACCGTGACGCCCGGCCAGCGCCTGATCTGGTCGAGCGAGACTTCAGCGCCGGGGGCCCAAGCCGACTCTGGGTGGCCGACATCACGTACGTCCCCACCGCCTCGGGCTTCCTCTGTCTGCGGTCGTGGTCGACGCGTGGCGCCGATTGGTGGTGGGCTTGTCCTTGCAGACGGAC
>CAYORZ010000332.1:0-2574 GCA_964406485.1 uncultured Gemmatimonadaceae bacterium
ACCCGCGGGGGAGGAAGCGCGTTCCGGGTTCCCTCGCCAAAGCCGGATTGGTTGGCTAGGTTAGGTTCCCTCACTCCCGGGTGTGTTCGTGTAACGCCCGGGTTTGTCACGACAGAAATCCGGTTCGCCGACAGCGAGAAGGCCTTGACTCCGCTCGATCCCGAACTGCTCGCCATCCTGGTCTGCCCCGAGACTCATCAGCCGCTGGTCGCGGCCGAGGAGCCCCTCGTCGCGCATGTGAACCGGTTGGCCGAAGCGGGGGCGGTCTCGAATCGCGGAGGCGCGGCCGTCGCGCCCGGGCTGGAGGCGCTGCTCTTGCGCGACGATGGGCGGGTGGCCTATCCCGTCCGAGAAGAAATCCCCATCATGCTCATCGACGAGTCGATCGATGTCGCCGCCCTCCCGGGTCCGGCAGACGTCGACGCCCCGACCCCCTGACCGCACCGACATGAAGTCCCTCCGCACACTTCTGGCTACCTGGGTAGCGGCTTTCCTCATGGCGAGCTGCTCCTTCGACGGTGATCGCTACCCGCAGTCCAGCATCCACCCCGCATCCGACTTCGCCGAGGTGATCCACGGTCTCTACGCGGAGATCTTCTGGTGGACGCTGGCGGTGCTGCTGATCGTCTGGCTGGTGCTGGCCTACGTCCTGATCCGCTTCCGCGCGCGGCCCGACCAGCCGACCCCGAAGCAGATCGAGGGGCACATGGGGCTGGAGATCGCCTGGACGGTGGCCCCGGCGATCATCGTGGTGGCGATCACGATCCCGACGATCCAGGCGGTCTTCTCGACGCAGAAGCTGGACCCGGAGAACGCCATGGTGGTCGATGTCATCGGCCACCAGTACTGGTGGGAGTTCCGCTATCCGGACACCGGGGTGGTGACCGCCAACGAGGTGCACATCCCCGTCGATCAGCCGATCTCGTTCCGGCTCTCGTCGGCCGACGTGATCCACTCCTTCTGGGTTCCGATGCTCGGCGGGAAGCGTGACGCCAACCCGGTGCGCAACCGCCCGGAGGGGATGGATCCCGAGTACAACTGGATCCACCTCACCCCCAACCGTACCGGGACGTTCTGGGGCCAGTGCGCCGAGTTCTGCGGGGAGTCACACTCCCTCATGGGCTTCCGCGTGATCGTTCAGACCCCCGAGGAATTCGAGGCCTGGCAGGCGCGGATGGCAGAGCCCGTCCTTCCGCCCGAAGTCGATTCCGCCGGGGTCCCGCTCGCCGGTGTCCAGATCGACCCCCTCGTGGAGGAGGGGCGCACCCTCTTCCATCAGCAGACGTGTGTGGCCTGTCACGCCATCCAGGGCACCAACGCCCAGGGTGAGATCGCGCCGGACCTCACGCTCATGGGAGCCCGCTCGAGCCTGGCCGCAGGCTGGCTCGAGAACACCCCCGAGAATCTGGAGCGCTGGATCAAGGCGCCCCAGGACATCAAGCCGGGGGCGTTGATGCCCGGCGTGTCGGTTCCCGGCGGCAACTGGCCGGCGACCAACCTGACCGACGACCAGGTCCGGGCGATCGCCGCCTACCTCCACAGCCTGCGCTGAGTCTGACTTCTCGAGCTGCCTTTTCATACGAGTCGAGGCCATGTCCGTAGCTACCCCATCCGCAACCACCACCGCCGGCACTCATCATGAGGCGCCGACCGGTCTGTGGAGCTGGATCACGACCGTCGATCACAAGCGGATCGGCATCATGTACTTCTGCACCTCGGTCTTCTTCCTGCTGGTCGGGGGACTCGAGGCGCTGCTGATCCGTATTCAGCTCTTCACTCCCGAGAACGACTTCATCTCGGCCGAGCTGTACAATCAGCTGTTCACGATGCACGGCACCACGATGATCTTCCTCGTGGCGATGCCGATGGCCGTGGCCTTCTTCAACTATCTGGTACCGTTGCAGATCGGTGCCCGCGACGTCGCCTTCCCGCGATTGAACGCGCTCTCCTACTGGATCTACCTCTTCGGGGGGCTCTACCTCAACTCGTCGTGGTTCTTCGGGGCGGCACCCAACACGAGCTGGGTGGGCTACGCCAACCTGACCTCGCTGCAGTACTCCCCCGGGCCCAACGTCGACTTCTGGGTGCTGGGGCTGTCGATTCTCGGGATCAGCTCGATCATGGGGGGGGTGAACTTCATCACCACCATCATCAACCTGCGCGCTCCCGGAATGAAGCTGATGCGGATGCCGCTCTTCACCTGGATGACGCTGGTGACGAGCTTCCTCCTCATCACCGCCCTCCCGGTCATCGCGGTGGCCCTGATCCTTCTCGGCTTCGACCGCTTCTACGCCGCCAACTTCTTCAGTGTCTCGGCGGGCGCCGACCCGGTCTTCTGGCAGCACCTCTTCTGGCTCTTCGGCCACCCGGAGGTCTACATCCTGATCCTGCCGGCCTTCGGGGTGGTCAGCGACGTGATCCCCGCGTTCAGCCGCAAGCCGCTCTTCGGCTACCCCGTCGTGGTCTACGCCGGAGTCCTGATCGGCTTCATCGGCTGGGGCGTGTGGAGCCACCACATGTTCACCTCCGGACTGGGACCGATCGCCGACTCCTTCTTCGTGGCGACCACGATGA
>CAYORZ010000333.1:0-2563 GCA_964406485.1 uncultured Gemmatimonadaceae bacterium
GAATGGGGCACCCCCGAGGTCGCCTGGGGCCGGATCAACCGCCACCAGCGCCCCCTGCCCGGAGCGGCGATCGCCCTGGACCCCGAGCGGGAAAGCCTCGCGATCGGCGGCGCGCCGGGAGAGCTCGGGGCGCTCTTCGCCTACTGGGCCGAGCCGGCGCGGCTGCCCGGTGCGCGCATCGGCGTGGGCGGCAACTCCTTCGTGAAGGTGGTCCAGTTCGCCCCCACCCCGCGCGCCATGGCGGTGCTGAACCACGGCCAGAGCGGCGATCCGGCCTCGCCGCACTTCTTCGACCAGGCCGCCCTTTACGCCGCCCGCACCTTCCGCCCGGCCTGGTTCAGCCGGGCCGAGGTGGAGGAGCACTCGGTCACGCGCACCGAGGTGCGATAGCCGACCGGCCGCAGGCGGGGCGACCCGCCGACAGCCTTCCCGCGGGTCAGTCCCGGCGAGGAGAGAGCCGGAAATCGGTGTGGCAGCTGCGGCAACTCGCCTGCACCTCGGAGCGGGCGGCCTCCACCCCGGCCCGATCCCCGGCCTGCGCGGCCGCGTCGAGCGCGGCCGCTCCGTCCTGGAGCATGCGAACCTTTTCGGTGAAGGCATCCCAGTTGGTCCAGATGTCTTCGCTCGCCCGCGATCCTTCCGCCGTCCCCTCGGGGAACGCCTCCCCGGTCATGGTGGCAATGGCGTGGATGGCCGTGGCATGCATCTGCAGGTGGCCCATGTAGGCGACGTCGCCTGCGACCAGGGCCGAGAGGGCGCGCATGTGGCTTTGCAGACTCGTCATCAGCGATGCCCGGTACTCGGCGGCAGGAGGAGGGGGAGGTGGGCCTTCCTGGGCCGCCACTCCTGCCGGGACGATGGCGGCGGCCACCACGAACAAGCTGAACCCCCGACTCCACACGCGACGCAGCACAGGCTCCTCCGGAATCATCAGAAACGGGACGTGATCGGCACCAAGGTAGTTTCCCGCCCCGCACGGCGGCAATCCGGCGCCACTCGCCGCCCCCCCACGGAGCCGCTCCGGGAGCGCTACAATGCGCCGGTCCCCGCAGCGTGCACGGTGACGCGCGAGACCCCCAGATCGATCAGGAGCGCCTCCGCTGCGGCCACCTGGCCGTAGCCGACGCCCTCGTCCACTTGCACCTCCCAGCGCGCGGTCGCCGGGGTCCACCCGTCGAGTCCGGAGAGGTGGTCGAGCGGCACGGCTTCCACATGAATGCGCGTCGACCCCGCCGTGGTCCCGCTCTCCCCGGACTGCTCCACCACCAGCCGCCGTACACCCGCCGCCCGGGCCGCCGCTTCCAGCTCGGCCACCCGCTCACTCGCGACCTCGGGCGAGACGACCATCACCATCTGATCGACCGGGGCCACCGCCTCGATGAACGCCAGCGCCCCAGGCGACGCACCGCTCACGTACATCACATCGACGGAACCGTCGTGGACCACGAGGGTGAGGCGATCCCCCCGCAGTTCGATCGCCGCGTCCCGCAGGATCACGCTGGAGTGGTCCCCCCGAAACGCAAGGGACCACGCACGGCCTCGATCGATGGCCGTGGGTACATACCGAACGAGCCGCTCGTGTGGCGACCAGGTGACGATCTCATGGTCCCGGGCATGCTCGAGCACGAAGTGGATCACGCCGTCGGGGGTGATCTGCAGGTCGCGCACGCCCCCGTAGCCCAGACTGATGGTGCCCCCGACCGGGACGAGTTCCGGCACGGCCAGCGCCTCGTGCACCTCCGGCGGGAGGGGCAGCGCATCCACGCGGTCTCCGTCGCGGGATTCGCGCAACAGTGCGCCGGTCGTGTTGTCGTAGCGGTACCACAAGCCATCGCCACCGAAGGCCAGCAGCGACGGCAGCGGCAGGACGGACGGATCGGGGTCGGGCGGGCTCAACGGGGGACCGCGGGTCGCTTCGCCTTGGCGGTCCAGGCACTCCCGGAAGTGCTCAGGCGCAGGCCAGCAGACGACCGCTTCGCCGTCAGAGGCGATTACATAGGTGGCAGAGGTGACCTCGGCTGGGTAGCGCACGACGAGCGAGCCATGCTCCCAGAACGAGACGGCACGCCGGTCGCGTTCGAGGACGGCCACCGTCCCGTCGGCGAGTGGCGCCACCGACACGGGCCCACTCAGCTCCGCCGGGCCTTGCCCGGGTTCGCCCCAGATATGGTCGATGCCGAAGTCCGCCGACAAGGCGGCGATTCTGCTGGTTCCGGCATCCAGCACCAGCCAGCCATCCGCATACGCCGCGACGGCACGGGGGCGCACGAAGTCGAGCTGCGCCTCGGTGGGATCCAGCACCGCCCGCGCTGCGGGCAGCGGCGCCACGGAGGTGCGCACCGCGTCGTCGGACGGCGCGTCCCCACAGGCAGTGACGACCGGCAGCAGGAGCAGCCCGATCCAGGCGCCAGGGCCACGGATCGCGCGCCGTCGACCGCCTGCGCCTGCCTCATGCGCGCGCGGATGGCCGGGATTTCGCGGGTGTGGGTCGCGCGAATCGTTGGGGGGGCGACATGGGGTCGCATGCGGCGGGCGGGTGAGCATGACCGTCCTCTGCCTGTCC
>CAYORZ010000334.1:0-2543 GCA_964406485.1 uncultured Gemmatimonadaceae bacterium
GAGGTCGACCGCCCGCTGGATCTCGGTCAGCACGTCTTCCGTGGATGCGTCGCCGCTCTCGGACGTCGTCTCGATCGCCTGTCCGAGGAGTCGCGAGAAGGTCGCCAGTGCGGTCGCGATCCGCTCCACGTGCCCGTCTCCGTCGACGAGTTCGGCCGGGTATTCGGGAAGCTGGCTGCGCTCCACGACCGAGCGCGGGGTGCCATCGACCACGCCTCCGAGGGCGCCCGCCCGCTCGGCCAGCAGATCGGCCCACTCCCGCGCGTGCTCGGCCACCGAGTCGAAGAGCTCGTGGAGGGGGAGGAATCGCGACCCACGCACCGCCCAGTGCGCCTGCTTGGCGTGCATCGTCAGGGCGATCGCATCGGTGAGGCGGGCATCGAGCAACTCGACCGACGTCTGCCGCGTCGAGTCGGGAAGCGGGTGGCGCGTCTTCAGCTGAAGGGGGGTCGTCATCGTAGCCATGGCTCTGTCTCCTTCGTGTGTGAGGGATGAACTCGCCGGTCATCTGTTGCTACCCCGCGGGCCCCGGATTATTCCCTTTTTCCGGGGCGAAATCCGCGCGGAAAACGGGCGCGCATTCAGCGCCGCACCCCCGCCTGCGGGGCGATCCAGGCAGCCCGGCGGGCGCGGATGTCGGCCGCCGCGTCGGCGCGCAGCTGCGTGTCGCGGACGGGGCGCCGGGTCAGCTCCACCTCGACCGTCCGCACTTCGCCGCGCCCTTCGATGACGACCGGAACGCGGTCGCCCTCGGTACGGCGCTCGAGCAGGCGGGCGAGATCACTGGCCGAGGCGACCGTCGTTCCGTCCACTTGCAAGATCCGATCCCCGCGATCGACGCCGGCCCGGTAGAGCGGGTCCCCGGCCGTGGTGTTGCTCGCCACCACCGCCCCTCCCCCCTCGAAGCGGAGCGAGGCGCGGGTCAGGTGGAGGGGAGCATCGCTCCGGAGCGCCCACTCCACCCCGACCCCGGCGAAGAGCGAGGCGAAGTCGGGGGCCTCGCTTCCGCGGATGTAGGCGTCGAAGAAGGCGGCGGCGTACTCGGCGTCGCCGGTGACCGTTGCGAGCGCGCGTTCGATGTCGGACTCCACGTAGGGGCGCTCCACCCGTCCGTGCTCTTGCCACATTTCCTGCATGAGGTGGTCGAGGGTGCGGTCGAACCGGGTGCGGAGGTCGAGGTCGAGCGCGAGGGCGATCCCCGACCCCCAGGTGTAGTAGCTGAGGAAGGTGTTTCCGCGATTCGTGGGATCGACCGAGGTCGCCGCGTCGACGAACGGTGCCTGCAGACTCATCTCGATGGGGCTGAAGAAGCGGCGTCCGGGCGCCTGGGTGATCGTGGTCGCGATGCCCCCCATGCGGCGAATGAACTCCGCTTCGTCGATCACCCCCCCGCGCACGAGCGCCAGGTCGTCGAGGTACGAGGTGAACCCTTCACCGAACCAGAGGTCGGGACTCATGTTGGCCGCCTCCCAGTCGAAGGGTTCGAGCGACGCAGGGCGCAGCCGCTCGATGCTCCAGGCGTGCACGAACTCGTGGGCGACCGTCCCGAGCAGCCCTGTCATCGAGGTCGCGAGCGATCCCGAGCTCGTGAGGACGGTGGAGTTGCGGTGCTCCATGCCGTCGCCCGACGCCCACGGGACGTAGCAGGCGAGAAAGGTGTAGCGGTGAAAGTCGAAGTCGGGCCACTCGCCGAAGATCGCCGCCAGTTCCTCGGTGATGGCCCGGGTGTGCTCGGCGGAGAGGTCGAGCTCGGCGTCGGTCCCCTGATGGTGCATCGCGATCTGGAGCGTCTGCGGACCGTGCTCCGTCTGCACCGTCCACTCGCGGAACTCCAGCGCAGCGATCTCGAGGGGGGAGTCCATGAAGTAGTGGCCGTTCGGCGCCCGGAAGACCTCGGGGTCGTCGGTGGCTTCGAGTTGCGAGGCCACGACCCACCCGCTCCCCTCCGGCACGCGAACGCGCACCTCGACCGGCCGTTCCAGGTGGTCCCGCGCGTAGAGGAAGGTCGCGGGAACGTTCAGGTGCGCGTGGCTCCGATCGACCTGGGCGTAGGTGCCGTCGCCCCGGTCGGCGTAGAGGGTGTATTCGACGAAGAACTCCCCTCCGTGCCCCGACACCGTCCACTGGTGGGGGTCGGGACGCTCCACCGGCAGCGGGGTGCCGGCGACGTCGGTGATCCGCACGTCGTAGACATTCTTGGCGAATTCGTGGAGGGCGTAGCGGCCGGGCGAGGTCCGCGACATCCGGAGCGCGACCGGCCCGGGCCCCACGTCGGCCAGATGCATCCGGATCCGGGCTTCGCGGTGGTCCCGCCCCTCGAACGAGATCTCGTAGCGGATCGGGGTGACGGCCGGCGCCACCGCCGGGGCGGGGGTCGCCGTTGACCCGGGACTCCCCGTCGGTGCACCCGCCAGGGGGAGCGCCCCCGGGACGAAGCAGAGCGCGGCGACGAGAGGGAGGACGCGAGTCGGGGGAGCAACGATGCGGGCCATGCGAGCATCCGGAGTCGGGGTCGGGGAGGCGAACAGCCCCAAGGTACCCGC
>CAYORZ010000335.1:0-2536 GCA_964406485.1 uncultured Gemmatimonadaceae bacterium
CGCCGCGAGCCGCTCACGATCTACGGCGACGGCTCGCAGACGCGCTCCTTCTGCCACGTCGATGACCAGGTGGAGGGGATCGTCCGCCTCTTCCACTCTTCCGTCGTCGACCCGATCAACATCGGCAATCCGACCGAGTTCACGATCCGCGACCTCGCCCGTATCGTCATCGAGGAGACCGGGAGCGCCTCTCCGATCGTCGAGCGTCCCCTCCCCGAGGACGACCCCCGGGTGCGCCGGCCCGACATCAGTCAGGCACGACTCCTGCTGGGATGGGAGCCCCGGGTATCGCTCCGGGACGGGCTGCGGGCAACGATTCCCTGGTTCCGCGAGCAGGTCGCCGGGGCCGGGGCGCGCGCGCGCACCTGGTAGCTACGCTTCTTCCCCCTCCGGTCGATACTCCCTCCGGAGGTGTGTCCTCTCCGAACGTATGCCCCACTCGAGCGGTGATATGCGCAGCGTCCCGGTGCCCCATGTGCAGCAGCGAATCTCCCAGGGAATGGCCGCCTGGGAGCGCGACGACTTCGACGCGGCCCTGGCGATCTTCCAGGAAGTTCTCCACCACCACCCCGAATTCGCCGACGTCCACAACCGGATGGGACTCTGCCTCGCCATGGTCGGGCGACACGGCGAGGCGCTGGCCGCCTTCGAGGAAGCGGTGCGGATCTCGCCGACCTACGCCGAGGCGCACCTGAATCGGGGCATCGTGCTCACCGAACTGGGACGCCACGACGAAGCGCAGGCCGCCTTCGACGAGTCATCGCGTCTCGACGCGCGCGACGGAGGGGAGTTCCCCTCGCACGTCGGGAACCAGATCGCGGTGACCCACGCCCAGCTGGGCGACCTCTACCTGGTCGCCAACCGCCCCTCGCTGGCGGCGGCGCAATACCGGGCCGCCCTCGACGTCCGCCCCCGCTTTCTCGACATCCGCACGAAGCTTGCCGAGTCGCTGATGGAGATGGGCGAGACGGAAGATGCCCTCCGAGAACTGACCCTCGTGCTCGAATCCAACCCCGGATTCACCGGCGCCCGGCTCCGCCTGGGGGTGGTGCTCCACCGACTGGGGCGCACCGAGGAGGCGGTCCGGGAGTGGCGCCGCTGCGCCGACGACGATCCCGACGACATCCGCCCGCGAGCCTACATCGCTTCGGTGGGAGCCCAGCGCCCGCCTTCGCCCGAGTGACCGTTCCCGTCCCCCGGATTCAGCGTTCCCGCCCCGGGAGGAGGAAACGCTGGACGTAGTCGGCGACGCCTGCCTCGACCGGCCGGAGGGACCCGGTGTACCCCGCCGCCCGCAAGCGGTCCATCCGCGCTTCGGTGAAGTACTGGTACCGGTCGCGGATCTCGACCGGGGTGTCGACCCACTCGATCCGCGGCGTCTCCCCCACGGCGGCAAAGAGGGCACCGATCAGCTCCAGCCAGCTCTGCGCGCGGCCGGTGCCGAGGTTGAAGAGGCCCGAAACCTCGGGGTGCTCGAGGAGCCAGACGATCACGTCCACGCAGTCCGCGACGTAGATGAAGTCGCGCATCTGCCCCCCGTCGGCGTAGTCGGGGTGGTGGGAGCGGAAGAGGGTCACCGCCTCCCCGGCCCGCACCCGCGGCCACGCCTTCGTCACGACGCTCCGCATCGACCCCTTGTGATGCTCGTTGGGGCCGTAGACGTTGAAGAACTTCAGCCCGACCCACCGGGGCGGGGCGGGGGCGCCGTCCGCCACCCGGCGGGCCACCCACCGGTCGAAGAGGTGCTTGCTCCACCCGTAGGCGTTGAGCGGAAGGAGTCGGGCCAGTGCCTCGGGACTCCCCTCGTCGTCGAAGCCGTGCGATCCGTCGCCGTAGGTGGCCGCCGACGAGGCGTAGATCAGGGGCACGCCCCGGTGCGCGCACCACTGCCAGATCCGCTGCGAGAGGCGAACGTTGTTCTCGACGATGAGATCGGCGTCGGACTCGGTGGTGGCCGAGATCGCGCCCATGTGGATCACCGCCCGCACGTCGCTGCCCCGGTGTTCGAGGAACGACGGCAGCTCTTCAGGGGGGACGAGCGCCTCGAGTTCGCGCCGGCGCAGATTCTTCCACTTGTCGCCCGAGCCGAGGCGGTCGCAGACGGCGACCCTCTCCCCCCGGTCATCGAGAGCGGCGACGATGTTGGAGCCGATGAACCCGGCTCCGCCGGTGACGAGGTACATGCGCGATGGAGGTGGGGAAGGGGAGGGAGGGGACCCTGCTGCTTCAGCAGAAGGTAGAGGACTCCGACGCTTCACGGAATGTGAAGCGGTCAACCTTGCGGAGGTGAGTGGTGGGTTCGAGCACGGTTCTCTCCCCGGCGATCGGCGGGGCGGTGGCAGCCGTCCTGTGCGTCTCGCTCCCCCTCGCCCTCTCCGCCCAGGGCGGTGGGGCCGGCTCCGGTTCGGTGGATGTGGCCCCCCCACCCGTCGGCATCCGCGTCGGGGAGCCGGCGCGCCCCCCCGACCCCTCCGCCCCGATCCCCATCCGTCGGCCCGATGCTGCGCCCGTGGCCCCGATCCTTCCCGAAGCGTGG
>CAYORZ010000336.1:0-2520 GCA_964406485.1 uncultured Gemmatimonadaceae bacterium
GGTGCTGGTGGCGGCCACGGTGCAGGACCGGACCACCCACCTCCCCTTCTTCCCGCTGACCATCGAGTATCGCGAGAAGACCTACGCCGCCGGGAAGATCCCCGGGGGCTTCTTCAAGCGGGAAGGCCGCCCGGGCGAGAAGGAGATCCTCGCCGCGCGCCTGACCGACCGGCCCCTCCGCCCGCTCTTCCCCGAAGGCTTCATGCACGAGACCCAGGTGGTCGCCGACGTGCTGAGCGCCGACCAGGAAAACGACGCGGACGTGCTCGCCCTCCTGGGCGGGAGCGTCGCGCTCAACATGTCGTCGATCCCCTTCAACACCCCGGTGGCTTCGGTGCGAGTGGGACGGATCCAGGGGACCTGGATCTGGAACCCGACCTTCCAGCAGCTGGAGTACTCCGACGTCGACATGGTCGTGGCCGGAACCGACGATGCGATCCTCATGGTCGAGGGGGGCGCCATCGAGGTCCCCGAGGCCGACATGCTCGAGGGGATCGAGTTCGCCCACGAGGGGATCCGGCTCCTGGTCGAGATCCAGCGCGAGCTGCTCGAGGGCCATTCGGTGCCCGACATGGAGTGGACGCCCATCGCCCCCGACGCCGCCCTCACCGAGGTCGTCGAGCGCGTGGCCTCCGAGAAGGTCCGCGAGGCGCTGAGCCTCGGCGACAAGCAGGAGCGGCAGCAGGCGATGGCCGCGGTCCGCGACGACGTCATCGGCCACCTGCAGGACGACGTCGAGGAGTGGCCCGACCACGAGGGTCAGGTCGGCGACATTCTCCGCTCGATCGAGAAGCGCACGATGCGCCGCCAGATCCTGGAGCGGGGAGAGCGGGCCGACGGCCGGGGCGTGGACGTGGTCCGTCCGATCACCTGCGAGGTCGGCGTGCTCCCCCGTACCCACGGCTCTGCCCTCTTCACCCGGGGTCAGACGCAGGCCCTGGTGGCGACCACCCTGGGCACGTCCCGCGACGAGCAGCGGATCGACTCGATCGACGTCCAGGAAGAGGTCACGAAGTCGTTCATGCTCCACTACAACTTCCCCCCCTTCTCGGTGGGCGAGGCGCGCCCCTTCCGCAGCACGTCGCGGCGCGAGATCGGGCATGGAAACCTCGCCGAGCGGGCGATCCAGCCGCTGCTCCCGCCCTACGACGACTTCCCGTACACGATCCGCGTCGTCTCCGACATTCTCGAGTCGAACGGGTCGTCGTCGATGGCTTCGGTCTGCGGGGCCTCCCTCTCGCTCATGGACGCCGGGGTGCCGATCAAGGCGGCTTGCGCCGGAGTCGCGATGGGGCTCATCAAGGAGGGCGACGACGTCGCCATCCTGACCGACATTCTCGGCCTCGAGGACGCCCTGGGTGACATGGACTTCAAGGTGGCCGGGACCCGCGAGGGCATCACCTCGATCCAGATGGATATCAAGGTCGACGGATTGACCACCGAGATCCTCCAGGAGGCGCTGCGCCGCGCCCATGCCGGCCGCATGCACATCCTCGACATCATGGACCAGACGCTGGACGAGCCGCGCGCCGATATCTCGCAGTGGGCGCCGCGGATCACCACGATCCAGATCAACCCGGAGAAGATCGGGGAGATCATCGGGCCGAAGGGGAAGACGATCCGGGGGATCCAGGAAGAGACGGGGGCCGAGATCAACGTGGACGACTCGGGCCTGGTGACGATCGCGAGCGTGGCGGCGGAGGGCGGCGAACGGGCGCGCCAGATGATCGAGGCGATCGTGCAGGAGCCGGAGATCGGGCGTGTCTACGAGGGCGTGGTGAAGAACACGACGACGTTCGGCGCGTTCGTCGAGATCCTGCCGGGCGTTGAGGGGTTGGTGCACATCTCGGAGCTCCAGGAGGGGCGGACGGAGCGGACCGAGGATGTGCTCAAGAAGGGCGACGTGACGCGGGTCAAGCTGCTCTCCATCGACGAAAAGGGTCGGCTGCGGCTGTCACGCAAGGCCGCGCTCTGAGGGGGTCTTGGAGGCGGATCGCTTCGCGCGTGCCGATCTCGGCGACGGGCTCGTCGTACTGACGGAGGAGATGCCGGGCGTCCGCTCGGCAGCGGTCGGCGTATGGGTCCATGCGGGGCCCGTGTACGAGTCGGCCGGCGAGATGGGCGTCAGCCATCTCCTCGAGCACATGGTGTTCAAGGGCACGCGGCGGCGGAGCGCGCACGAGATCGCACTGGCGCTGGAGCGGCTGGGCGGCTCGCTGGACGCGTACACGACCCGCGAATACACCAGCTATCAGACGCGCACGCTGGACGAGCACATCGACGCCGCGCTGGACGTGCTGGCGGACCTCGTCCTGCACCCGTTGCTGCGCGAGGAGGACCTGGAGCTCGAGCGTGAGGTCGTGCTCGAGGAGATCGCGACCGTGGAGGACACGCCGGACGACCTGGTGTTCGACCTCCACGCGCAGGCGCTCTGGGCGGATCACCCCTACGGATTCAGCATCCTCGGCACGCGTACGACGGTCGGCTCGCTGAGCGCGGCCGACCTGAAGCGGCTGCACC
>CAYORZ010000337.1:0-2520 GCA_964406485.1 uncultured Gemmatimonadaceae bacterium
GGGAAACTTGCCTCCCATCCCCGCCATGAGGTTGTTGACGTACGACAGGAAGCCTTCCATCGCCGCCGTCGCCCCCAGACGGTTGAGCGCCCGCACGACGAAGACGGAGTCCCGGAGCCAGCAGAAGCGGTAGTCCCAGTTCCTTCCCGAGTCGGCCGCTTCGGGGATCGAGGTGGTGGGGGCGGCAATGATGGCCCCCGTGTCTTCGAAGCAGGAGAGCTTGAGGGTGATGGCGGCCCGGATCACCGCGTCCTGCCATTCGAAGGGGATCGCGAGCGTGCGCACCCACTCCTGCCACCAGTGACGGGTGCGCCGCAGGAACTCCTCGGCAATCGCCAGGGGAGCTTCGGGAAGGTGGCGATCCTCACCGGCGACCACGGCCACCGGACGATTCAATATGAACGGTCGGCCTTCCAGAATCGAAGTGACCGGGGCGTTGGTCGTCATGCGCAGCACTCCCCCCGCCGATCCGACGTACCGCACGTGGTTGCTCCCGTGCGTGGTGGTGCAGGGGCCCGCACCCCAGTCGCGGCGGGGGCGCACCCGCAGCCGGACCCGGGGATCGCCCCCCAGCGGGCGGATCAGCCGCACGAACGACATCGGGTGGTAGAGGCGCCCGTCCTGCTCGAAGCGCGGACAGAAGTCGAGGATCTCGAGGGCGCCCCCGTCCCCGTCATGCTGGACGGTGCGGAGGATCGCGGTGTTGCGCACATACTCCTGTTCGGTACGGACGCACCCCTCGAGTTCGATCGAGAAGCCGCCCTCGATCGAACGCTCGTCGGGGTGGCCGTCGAGGAGGCTGCAGAAGATGGGGTCACCGTCGAAGCGCGGAATGCAATGCCAGACCATCGTGCCCTCCGAATCGAGGAGGGCGGTGACCTGGCCGTTGCCGATGACGCCCAGTTCGAGGCCGTCGGGGTTCGCCTCCATCAATGATTCCGCAGCGCGTCGACAAGTTCGGCCTTCGTCATCGACGAGCGCCCCTCGATCCCGATCTCGCGCGCCCGGGCGAGCAGCTCGTCCTTCGTGCGTTCCTCGTAGGGCCGCGCCTTTCCGCCTCGCGACGAGGCACCTTCGCTGTTGGCGATGCGCGCGGCCTTCTCCCTGCTCATCCCCTTCTCGCGCAGCGCTTCGTACTGTTCGTCGTTCCGGATCGACGGTCCGTGGTCCTTCGCCATGGGTCCTCCTCGTCGGGGGGCGGATGAATCCGCCGCGCATTGCACGCAACCCCCATGCCGGAGCGACGGGGCGGGGTGGCCCTCCTTCCCGCCCCTCGGTAGTTTTCGCCCCATGACGTTTGCGCTGCTTGTTCCGGTGCTCCTTGCGTCGGTGGTTCTCCACGAGGTCGCCCACGCCTGGCAGGCGCGCCGGGAGGGGGATCCGACCGCCGACCGCCTGGGGCGGATCACCCTCAACCCCCTGGCGCACCTCGACCCGGTGGGGTCGTTTCTCGTCCCCGCGATCCTCTACTTCAGCGGGGGACTGATCTTCGGGTGGGCGAAGCCGGTCCCGATCGATCCGCGCAACTTCCGCACGCCCCCCTGGAGCGATATCCGTGTCTCGCTCGCGGGGATCGCCGCGAATCTCGGCGCCGCGCTCCTCCTCGCCCTCCTGGCCGGACCGCTCGCCGGTCTGGGCGGAGGACCACTGGCTGGAACCGCATTGCTGATCGTCACCTACGGGATCTTCATAAACCTGATTCTGGCCTTCTTCAACCTCCTTCCCATCCCTCCCCTCGACGGGTCGCACGTCGTGGCCCACCTCCTCCCTCCCGCGCTCGCGGCTCCCTACCGCGCCTTCGGCCGCTACGGGATCCTCGTGCTGATCGGGGTGGTCTACTTCGTCCCGGGGGCGATCGGGGTGGCGCTGGCGCCGGTGGAGTGGGTCATGGATCAGGTCCAGCGCTGGATGCTCCTGTGGCGCTGACGGCCCCCACCGCCGGATCGGGCAGCCTCTTCCTGCCGAAGGAGGGGTTCCTGCTCGTCGATCTGGAGCGCTTCCAGGGGCCCCTCGATCTCCTGCTGCACCTCATCCGCACGCAGGACATCGACATCTTCGACATCCCGATCGCCCGGATCACGAGTCAGTTTCTCGAGGCCATCAAGGGAATTCAGGGGGGGCAGCTCGACCACGCGGGGGAGTTTCTCGAGACCGCGGCGAGCCTGATCCGGATCAAGGCCCAGATGATCCTTCCCCGCCATGGCGAGGAGGAGGAACAGGACCCCCGCGCCGAACTCGTGCGCCGGCTCCTCGAGTACGAGCAGATCCGCGAGATCTCACAGCGACTCGCGGTGGCCGAGATGGAGCGCGGACGCCGCTTCGGGCGGGGCCATGTGCCCCCGCGTCGCCGTCCCGCCCTCGACGATGCACCCCTCGAGACCGGGTGGGACGAGGTGATGGAGGCGGCGATGGCGATCGAACTGCCGGTGCGCGAGGAGCGAGGGCACCGCGTCGCCCTCCGACCGGTCGCCATGGACGACAAGGTGGCGTTGATCCAGGACGTGGTCCGCCAGAAGGGAC
>CAYORZ010000338.1:0-2516 GCA_964406485.1 uncultured Gemmatimonadaceae bacterium
GCGAAGGCGCGCTTGAGGCCTACTCGCGGTCGCTCCTCGTGGCCCCGGACGGGCACATCTTCATCGCGGAGGGTCACGGGCCCGAGGACCCGAACCGGATCCAGAAATACGCCCCGGACGGCACACACGTGGCCACGATCGGGCGCACGGGGTGGGCTCCGGGCGAGTTCCACGAGCCGCACGCCCTCGCGATGGACTCCGAGGGGCGGCTCTTCGTGGCGGACCGCTACAACAACCGCATCCAGATTCTCGACCAGGACGGCGGCTTCCTCGCCGCGTGGACGCAGTTCGGCCGGCCGAGCGGGCTCTACATCGACGGGAACGACCTGCTCTACGTCGCGGACTCCGAGTCGGGCCCCGCGCCGAACGACTGGACGGGGCAGCGCAACGCGGGCTGGGAGCGCGGCATCCGGATCGGGGACGCGCGCACGGGCTGGGTCTTCCACTTCATCCCCGAGAGCTGGAACGATCCCCGGCTCGGCGTGATGAGCTTCAGCGGCCCGGAGGGCGTCGCCGTCGACGCCGAGGGGAACGTCTACGGCGCCGAGGTCTCGCAGCGGCGGGTCGTGAAGTACACCCGCATCCACCCGCCGATGGTGCCGGTGCGGCGCGGGGGCGGAGGGCGGTAGCGCCGGGCCCTCACCGCCCGCCGCGGATCCGCTCGCGCTGCTCGGCGGCGAGCTCCACCAGGCGCCGCAGCTCGGCGATCGGCTCCTCCGCGTCGTCCACCTGCAGGCGCAGCACCACGTCGTTGTTGAGCCAGACGCCGCCGTCCTCCTGGACGATGAGCATCGCGGCGGACTGCATGCCGCGGCGGTCGCCACCGGCCGCCTGACCGGCCTCGAGGGCCGCGAGGAGCCGGAAGGAGAGGTGCCCCTCCGTGCGCTCGAAGGCCTCGATCATGGCGTCCACCACCTCCGGGCCCGCCAGGATGTTGCCCTGCGCGGTCACCCCGTCCGCCGTGCGGTGACCGGCCCACGCGCTCGCGGACGGACCCGTGTGGGCCGCGACGTTCCCCCGCGTGTCCAGGACCGCCACCTGGCGCCCGCCCTCCGGCCAGTCCTCCGGGCGCGGGTCGGGATCCTCCTCGAGCAGCCGCCGGACCACCTCGTCCGCGCCGAGCCCCGACCGCAGCAGCTCGAGACCCCTGGGGCCGTAACTGACGTCGACGACGGCCTGCGTCGCCACGGCGCCGACCCCCGCCTCCGCCCACAGCACGCCGTTTCCGACCGAGAACACTCGGGACTGCACCGCTCCTCCGAGCTCTCCGGTCGCGGGGTCCCGCGCGAGAATGGAGAAGGTCGCCACGGGCGGCCACTCGCTCGTCGGGGGCGCGTCCGGCGCGGGGGCGCACGCGGCCGTCCAGGCGGCCACGATCAGCGTTGTCGAGAGCCCGAGTGTCGTACGGATGCGCACGGTTTCTCCTCCGTGGGACGTGCCGGTGGCGGGAAGCGGCTCTCCGAGGGGTGAGCCGCGATCCCCTGGAACGCCGCCTTGCGTCCGCAGTGGGATCGGCGAACGATGTGCCCTATATTCTGCACCGCGTCGGCTCTTCCGGCACGTGCCCGCGTCGGGGGCCGGCGTTTTTCCATGTCCGCCGAGGCCCCCGGGTCGCGGTGCTGCACCTGACTCATCGCATCATTCTGGACCTTATGAGCGACGAAACGCGGACGCCCGAAGGGGCCCCCCGCCGGAACTTCCTCACCGCGGCGGGCGCGGTGGTCACCGCGGGCCTCGCGGGGGTCGCGCCCCTGCTCGCGGGAATCGCGACCCTCCTCGACCCCCTGCGACGGCGGCAGGGCGACAGCGGGATGGTGATGGTCACCACGCTCCCGGTCGTGCCCGCGGACGGAGTCCCCCGGCGGTTCACGGTCAACGCGGATCGCACCGATGCGTGGACCACCTACCAGAACACCCCGGTGGGCGCGGTCTACCTGCGGCGGACGCCCGACGGCGAGCTGACCTGCCTGAACGTGGTGTGTCCGCACGCGGGGTGCTTCGTGAACCTCGCGCCGCAGGGCACGCACTTCCAATGCCCCTGCCACCGGAGCCGCTTCTCGTTGGACGGCTCCATCGAGGATCCGGCGAGCCCGAGCCCGAGGGCGATGGACGAGCTGGAGGTCGAGATCCGGAACGAGACCGAGGTCTGGGTGCGCTTCCAGAACTTCCAGCCGGGTCAGGAACACAAGGTGCCGATCGTATGAACGATCGACTGAAGGGGCTCGCCGACTGGCTGGACAATCGGACCGGCTACCGCGCCCTGGCGAAGGAAGCGCTCTACGAGCGCATCCCGGGCGGCCCGCGCTGGCGCTACGTGTGGGGCAGCGCCCTGGCCTTCGCGATCGGGGTGCAGTTCATCACCGGGTTCGTCCTGTGGGCGGCGTACAGCCCGAACGCGCAGGGGGCCTGGGAGAGCGTCTACTTCATCCAGTACCAGATGTGGGGCGGATGGCTGCTGCGCGGCATCCACCACTACATGGCCCAGGTCACGGTCGTCCTCCTGCTCCTGCACCTGA
>CAYORZ010000339.1:0-2514 GCA_964406485.1 uncultured Gemmatimonadaceae bacterium
CCGCCCCGGCACGCCCGACCTCCCCGCGCCCGTCTTCGTGCACGGCAGCTGGGCAGGGCGCGAGGCGGCGCGCCTCGAGGCGGGGGGCATGCGGCGCGACTCGATCGAGACGGCCCTCCGCCGCAACGACCTCTGCCGGGTGCACGAATACGCGCAGGCCCGGCGAAGTCGGGCCGTCGAGGGCGACTCTCGCTCAGACGCTCCCCTTCCCCCACTCGACCTTCGCGCCCTGCCGGGGGCGCCCGACGGGCTCGGATGGGTGCAGCTCTCCGAAGGGAACCATGCACGCATCGACCCGTCCTACCCCTGGAGCGCGAGCTGCCGGCGCGAGGCCGCTGCAGACCGGGAGGGGACGATCGAACTCGCCACCGTCCTCGCCCGTGCCGAGGCGGGCAGCCCCGGGGGCCCGGGCATCTGGGTGCGCGACCTCGGGCCGGAAGCCAACGCCCGCCTCATCGAACAGATGGACGCGGGCGGGCGCGCCTACCTCTGGACGGCGGCGGGGGAAGGCGGCGCCCCCGTGCTGGAGGAATACGCCGCAGGCATCACCCGCCTGTGGGGGGCCCCGGGCGACGACGACGGGTGAGGCTGTGTCGCGGCTGCCGCCTCAGCGCTCCTGCCCGCTCACCGGCACCCGCAGCACCTGTCCGGCGTAGATCTGGCTCCCCGAGAGGTCGTTCGAGGTGCGAAGCTCGCTGATCGAGACGCCGTGGGCACGGGCGATCGTCCAGAGGGAGTCCCCGCGGCGCACCTCGTACTTCCGGATCTCGGGGGCGGCGCTCGCCTGACGCAGTCCCGGCGCCGTCTGCACCGTCGACTGCTCGCCGTCGGTCAGCCGCGCCACGTAGCGCGCGTAGGGCTGGGGGAAGAGGGCGATGTGGTAGTGGGGCGGATACCGCTCGCGGGTGGCCTCGAGCACCTGGCCGCGCTCCAGGCTGAGCAGCACACCCTCGAGCCAGCTCCGGCAGGTACGCGAACTGCTGTAGCGCAGATCGATCGCCATCCCGGTCGGGTGTACCGAGCGGGCCGACGCGTTGCGCGGCTGGCGGTTCTGCGGACGCGTGAGCGACGTCACCACCAGCTTCTCGCCGCACGCCGCCCGGTACTGCGACGCCAGACGACGAATGAAGAGTTCCGCCTCGGGACGCGCGTACGGAAACGAGACGGCGTGGAGGTCGAAGTCCTCGTTCGGCTCGACCGGAACGAGGTAACCGGCCTCGACGAAGCGGTGGACCTGCTCACTGGTCCCCAGGTAGGTGAAGTCGTGCAGCTGGGCCTGCTCGTTCTGGATGTCGAGCGAGGCGGGCGAGCCCGTGAGGCTCTGGCCCATCAGGGGAACCACTCCCAGGAAGGGAAGGAGGGCCGCGAGCGCTCCGAAGGCGGGACCGCGGCGAAGTCGGCTCGGCATGCTCATGTCGGACGATTCGCTGGTCGAGACATCGGGAGCACGGATCGCCCCCACGAACTCCTACAGGTAAACATCTGTTGCCGTACGCGCAAGCATCGTCTTCGGGGGGGGTCGAAAAACGACCGCCCCCCGCCGACGAAAGCGGCGAGGGGCGGTAGCCTGCGGTGACGGGGGGGCGGGGGGATGCCCGCGGTCCCCCGACGCGGGGCGTCAGCCGCGGGCGGCGGAGTAGCGCGCGGCGACCCGGTCCCAGTTCACCACGTTCCAGAAGGCGGCGAGGTAGTCGGGACGGCGGTTCTGGTAGTTGAGGTAGTAGGCGTGCTCCCAGACGTCGACGCCGAGGATCGGCGTCTTCCCGTCGGTCAGGGGGGAGTCCTGGTTCGGGGTCGAGACGACCTCGAGCTTGCCGTCGGAGTTGACGACGAGCCACCCCCATCCCGAGCCGAAGCGGGTGGCCGCGGCCTGGGTGAGCTTCTGCTTGAAGTCGTCGAACGACCCGAAGGCGTCATCGATCGCCGAGGCCAGATCGCCACTCGGCTTCGACGCGCCCCCCGGGGTCATGATGTCCCAGAAGAGCGCGTGGTTGACGTAGCCGCCCCCGTTGTTGCGCACCCCGCCCTGCACCGCCTCGGGCAGCGAACGCCACCCCGCGACCAGGTCCTCGGCCGAACGACCGTGGAGGTCGGAGTGATCGGCGATGGCCGCGTTGAAGTTCTTCGTGTAGCCGGCGTGGTGCTTCGAGTGATGGATCTCCATCGTCCGCGCATCGATGTGCGGCTCGAGGGCGTCGTAGTCATACCCGAGTTCGGGCAGCTCGAAGGGGTAGGCCATGGATCCTGGCTCCGGGTCTGAGGTTCATCAACAGGGCGACAGAAGGTAAGACAACCCCGGGGGCCGGCGGCGGTTCCCGCGTCGCCCCCTGCCCCGCGGGGCCCCGTCCGGCCATCTTCCACGGAGACCCTGCCACCCCGCACCTCGTTGACGCCTTCCGCCCCCACCCCCGCCGACGCCTCGGCTCCCCCGCCGCCCCGCCGCATCCTGCTCGCGGATTGCGATGCCTTCTTCGTGCAGGTGGCGCGCCTCGAAGATCCCGAAGGCGCGGGGGC
>CAYORZ010000340.1:0-2513 GCA_964406485.1 uncultured Gemmatimonadaceae bacterium
CCGCACCGAGACCGTCTACAGCGAGGGAAGCGAGCGCGACCTCTCGTACTTCGTGATCGACGATGTGGAGGGGCTGCGGTACGTGGCCAACTCGGCTGCCCTGCTCCTGCATCTGTGGGGCAGCCGGGTAACGGATCTCGCGCGCCCCGACTGGTGCATCCTCGATCTCGACCCGAAAGACGCTCCCTTCGCCCATGTGGTGGAGGTCGTGCTCGTCCTGAAGGCACTCTGCGACGATATCGGACTACCGGCATTCGTGAAGACCAGCGGATCCTCGGGACTCCACCTGATGATCCCCCTCGGGAGGCAGCTCACCCACGAACAGAGCCGCCAACTGGCCCAGCTGCTCGCCGCGGTGGCCGTCCGGGAACGAGGCGACATCGCCACCACCGACCGGGTGGTCGAGCGACGCGACGGCAAGGTGTACATCGACTTTCTCCAGAATGGGTGGGGCAAGCTGCTGGTCGCCCCCTTCTCCACCCGTCCGGTTCCCGAAGCCGCAGTGAGCATGCCCCTCGAGTGGTCCGAGGTCACGCCCGCCCTCGGCCCCCGGGACTTCACGGTGCGCAATGCGGTCTCGCGGATGGAGCGACTCGGGCACGATCCCCTGCGGCCCGTCCTCGAGCTTCGACCCGACCTGCTCGCTGCGTTGGAGAGGCTCGGAATGGCGGCCGACCGGGCGGATTGACGTCCTACTCCCGCTCGAAGGCGGCGTCGAAGGCACCGCTCGCCGGAGGAAAGTCGAGGGCCTTCACGGTTCGGCAGGCCTCGGCCGCCCCGTACCCGCGCTCCATCCCGGGGTCTTCCCACTCGACCGAGAGCGGTCCCGCGTACCCGATGCGGGTGAGTTCTCGAAGGATCGCCTCGAAGGGCACGCTTCCGCGCCCCACCGAGCGGAAGTCCCAGAAGCGATCGGGGTGGCCGAAGGGCAGATGCCCGCCGAACACCCCGGCCCGAGTCGCGCCCTCGCTCCACCATACGTCCTTCATGTGCACGTGGTGGATGCGCTCGCCGAAGCGGCGGATGAACTCCACGCAGTCGACGCCCTGATAGGCGAGGTGGCTGGGGTCGTAGTTGAAGCCGAAGGCGTCGTGTCCGTCGAGCGCCGCCAGGGCGCGCTCCGCCGACGAGATGTCGAAAGCGATCTCGGTGGGGTGAACCTCGAGCGCGAAGCGCACCCCTTCCTCGGCAAAGACGTCGAGTATGGGACTCCAGGCCGCGGCGAAGTCCTCGAAGCCCCGATCGATCCACTCCTCGGGAACGGGGGGAAAGGAGTAGAGCAGGTGCCAGATGGGCGAGCCCGTGAAGCCGTTGACCACACCCACGCCGAAGCAGGCCGCGGCGCGAGCGGTGGTCTTCATCTCGTCGGCCGCCCGCGCCCTTACCCCCGCCTCGTCACCGTCACCCCAGACACGCTCGGGGAGGATCGCGCGGTGCCGCTCGTCGATCCGGTCGCAGACAGCCTGTCCCACGAGGTGGTTCGAGATCGCGTGGCACTCCAGGCCGTGGCGGGCGAGTTGCTCCCGCTTTGCCGCGCAGTAGTCGGCGTCGTCCACGGCGGCGAGCACATCGAAGTGGTCGCCCCAGCAGGCGAGTTCGAGACCGTCGTATCCCCAGGACTTCGCCATCGGCGCGAGGGTGTCGAGGGGCAGGTCGGCCCACTGTCCGGTGAAGAGAGTGACGGGACGCGACATCGATGATCAGACCTCCATCCAGGTACGGCGGCGACTGCTCTCCACCGCGGCGTGGAGAAAGCGCACTCCGCGCACGCCGTCCTCCACCGTGGGAAAGTCACGCGCGAGGGGCTCGTCCCCCTCGGCGGCGGGGGCGCGAAGGGACTGCGCCACCGCGCGATAGACGTTGGCGAACGCCTCGATGAAGCCTTCCGGGTGTCCGCCGGGGAGCCGGGTGGCAGCGGCGGCCCGCGCCGAAAGGTGTCCGCCTCGGTGGACGACCGTCTCGGTACCGTCGTGGTGGGTGAGCCGCAGGCGGTCCGGTTCCTCCTGGGACCAGTCGAGTCCCCCTTCGTCACCGTAGATCCGAAGCCTCAGATGATTGCGCTCCCCGTACGAGACCTGCGAGGCGAGAAGGACGCCCCGCACGCCGCCGTCCATCCGGAAAAGGACCGTGGCGTCGTCGTCGAGGAGCCGACCGGGCACCACAGTGCCCAGATCTCCGAAGACCTCGACCATCCGCCGTCCGGTCACGTACTCGGCCAGGTGGTGGGCGTGCGAACCGATGTCTCCGAGCGCCGACGAGATCCCCGCCCGCTCCGGATCCGCTCGCCACGCCGCCTGCCGGTTCCCCTCCGCCTCGAGGAGCGTCGCCAGCCACCCCTGCGAGTACTCGACGACCACCTTGCGCAGTCGGCCGAGTGCGCCCCCGGCCACGCGCTCCTGCGCCTCCTTCACCATCGGGTAGCCGGAGTAGTTGTAGGTGACGCAGAAGAGGCGGCCGGTCTCGGCCGCGCGTCGGTGCAGCTGCTCGGCCTCGGCGACGGTGCGGGTGAGCGG
>CAYORZ010000341.1:0-2505 GCA_964406485.1 uncultured Gemmatimonadaceae bacterium
CCCCGCGGTTCACATCGCCGTAGTCGGCGGCCGGGAGGTCGTGCCGGGCGCCGAAAAGGTCGATGACGAGGCGATTCGGCCCCTCCATCGTGAACTCCCGGTACTCGACCTCGCCCGCCACGGCGATGACGATCTCGGTGGTGGCGGACGAGGCGGGTCGGATGCTCACCTCGGTGACCGGGCCCATCAGGCCCAGGGTGGTGAGCCCCGCCGCCAGCGCGAACAGGGTCGAAGTCATCGCTGGCCTCCTTGGCCGCGCGCCGGAAGACGCATCGTTCTCTGCTCCGTCAGGCCGAATTCCTCGACCTCGATGAGAATGTTGTCGGGGTGGATCGCGAGGACCCGGATGTTGCCCCACCGCTGCCCCACCCGGAGGCGCGCGGTCTGGCCCGCCCGGGCCGAGTCATTTCCGCCCGGGGCGTTGGCCCGGCCGGAGCTCACGATCGCGATGCTGTGCTGAGGGTCGGCATCATGCAGGATTCCCTCGAGTCGCATCGTCTCCCACCGCGGGCCCGCGTCGGCCCCGGCCAGAAGCGTCTGGAAGGGGTTGCGGCGGGTGAAGGTCGGGTAGACGAAGACCTCGCGCTCGAAGGCGAGTTCGGCCTGCTCGACCCCGCCGGGGGGGGTGGCCACCGCAGCCGTCGCGCCCTGCCCGACGGGATCCTGCGCCTCGAGCGTCGCGGGAAGGAGGAGTGCGGCGCCGAGGAGGGCGCCCCACATCGGCGTGGTCCTCATGAATCGCTCCCGGGAAGGGTGTCGTCGGGTGTCGGCCGGGATCCGGGTGCCGGCACGACGTAGGTCTGGATCTGGAACGACGCCTGGACGGGCGCCACGAAGTCCCCGGTCTGTCGGCTCTCCGGAATGCCCTGGAGGTCCATGTTGACCGGAGTGATGATGCGCGGAAGCGAAGCCACGGCCGTCACGAAGCGACCGACGTCGTGATACTCCCCCTCGACGCGCACGGAGTAGCTCTTCTTGTCGTAGAAGGGCCCGACCTCATCGGCCTCGGGGATCACGTCGGCCCAGTTCACGTTCATCCGGCGCGCCAGGGCGGCGATGTCGGTGAGCAACTGGGGGACTTCGTCGGTGGCCGGGATCAGCTGCTCGAGACGGCGCACATGCCGCTCGTAGAGCGCGGTGCGGGCCTCGAGGTCGGCGCCGCCCCGGGTCGCGGTGATCTGCGCGGTGCGGTTCTGCGACTCGAGGGCATCGACCCGCACCGCCATCGCCTCGACCTCGGCCCGCGCCGGGGCGAGCACGTACTCGTTGAAGGCGTAGAATCCGCCGACCGCCAGCACGATCACGATCAGGGCGACCTGGTGACGGGGTTCGCTGGGCAGAAGGGCCATCGATCAGAACTCCTGGAGAGCCGTGCGCGGCTCCCCGTCGAGATGCGCGCGTTCGTCCACCCCGAAGAGGGGGACGGTTTCCAGTTCGCCGAGGGGCACCGGGTGGAAGTCGACCTCCAGCCGGAACTCCTGGACCGCCTGCCGGATCGAGCCCCCCGAACTCGCGATGCTCTCCTGTGACGAGAGGAACTTCACCTGCGAGAAGAAAGGCGACGCCTGCAGCTGGTTCATGAAGACCGTGATCGCGAAGATGTTGCCGGCCCGCCCCGAGATCTGGATGCGGACGGGCGTCTCCTGCACCTGCACGATCTCGGTCAGCCAGGTGTAGTCGGGGAGCGCGCGCGCGACCTCGTCCAGAATGTGGGGCCAGGTGTAGCGATCGCGATCGATCTCCTGGATGATCCCCACCTTCTCGAAGATCGAGTCGCGACGGGCGGTGAGCCCGGCGGTGCGCGCGATGAGGTCGGCGAAGCGCGAGGAGTCGCGCACCGCGTCTTCGAGCCGCACCTCGAGATCGGCACGCTCCTCGATGGTGCCGAGCCACATGAGGGTGCCCGCCGAGACGGCGGCGATCACGGCGATGCCGGCCGCCAGGAACCACTTGTCCGGGAGCCCCGAGAAGCTCGGGAGGGAAAGACCCGTTCCCCGCCGTCTCCGGGAGCGTCCATCCGGAATCAGATTGACCTGAAGCACGATCCGCCTCCGCGTCACGCGCTCCGCAGGGCGAGGCCCAGCGGAAGCAGGAACATGGGTGCCGCCTCTTCCAGGCGGATGGAGCCGCCGGCCTGCGGGTCGACCGGCACGCGCTCGAAGGGATTGACCAGGAGCGTCTCGACGCCCATCCGGCGGCTCAGCGCCTCTGTCATCCCGGGGATCCGGGCGCCGCCACCACTCAGGTAGATGCGGCCCAGCCCATCCCCCGACTGGCGGGTCATGAGAAATGCCGCCGCCCGCTCGATCCCCACCGCCACCTCGTCGGCACTGGCTTCGACGAAGCGGTCGAGGCCGTCGAGCCCGGTGCGGCCCTGCACGACGTCTTCGGCCTCTTCGGCGGTGAGCTGCCGTTCCCGCTGCAGGTCCTCGCGGATCTTGCGCGACCCGAAGGGGATCTCGCGCGTGAGGATCGGCACACCCCGCTCGAGCAGGTTCACGTTGG
>CAYORZ010000342.1:0-2496 GCA_964406485.1 uncultured Gemmatimonadaceae bacterium
ATCGACGTGGCCGCCCTCGTTGACGTGCAGGAGGGACCGCGCTTCGAGCCGGCCCCCCTCCTCCTCCGCCTCGCCGACGAGGACCGCGGTTTCTACGCTGCATTCGGGGGCGGGGTCGGGAGATGATCCGGCCGCTGGAGATCGACTACCGGCGTCCCCCGGGCCACCGACAGCTCTACCGGCAGGAACTCCTCCTCGTGCATCCGGAGGTGATGATCTCGTTCGTGCCCGCGATGACGCTCGCCGAGCCGATGCGGATCGGCGGTGAGGTCGTCCTGGAGCACGACGCACCCGTGGTCTGGTTCACCTTTCCGGGGGGGTGGCACGACATCGGGCGCTTTCACACTGCCGACGGCCGGTTCACCGGGCTCTACGCCAACATCCTCACCCCGGTGGAGGTAGACGACACCGGCACCGGACCGGTGCGCTGGACCACCACCGACCTCTTCCTCGACCTCTGGCAGGGGGTCGACGCCGCGCCACTCCTGCTCGATGAGGAGGAGTGGGAGGCAGCCCGGGCGGCGCGCCACCTCGATCCGCGCACCGCCACCCGGGCCCGCCAGGAAGCCGAACGCCTCCTGGTCGAGGCCGAGGCCGGTCGCTGGCCGCCCCCGGTCGTGGAGGAATGGACCCTCGAGCGCACCCTGGGCTACCGCGACTCCCTCCGCTGACGGGCGCGCGCCGTCGCCCGCCACGCGCGGCAGACCCTCCGCCGGGTCAGGAGTCGACGACCCAGGCGGCGCAGAGGCGGTTCACATCGACGTGAAGCCGCTCGAGGACGGCCTGCTCTTCCCGCAAGGCGTCGATCAGCCGCTCGTGGCCGGCGAGCGCGGCCGCCGGGACGGTGAGTTCCTCGTGGTGGTACGACCCCTCGTCGACGAAGAGGACCCGGATCGTCACCTCGTCCGTCGACGGAGTCACGCCCCCGCCTCGATCTCGGCGAGGAGCGACTCGACGGCCGCCTGGATGGCCGGGTACATCTCGGGAATCGAGGGGGCGCTCACCTGCCGGTACTGCCCGTTGCCCCGGCTGATCAGGACGGTCGGGGTCCCCGACACGCCGAGGGCCTGCCCGAGGTGCATGTTGGCGGTCACCGTCTCGACATGCGCGTCGCTCCGCAGGCAGGAACGGAAATCGCCCTGGTCGAGGCCGACCCGCGCCGCGTAGTCCTCGAAGGCGCCCACCGGGGAGGAGGCCGAGAGCGACCACCCGGACTGGTTGCGGAAGATCTCGTCGTGAAAGGCCCAGAACTGCCCCTGGTCCTCGGCGCACCGGCCCGCCCGCGCCGCGAGGAAGGCGTGCGGGTGGATCGAGACGAGGGGGAAGTCGTAGAAGACGAACTTCACCGTTCCCGGCTGGATGAACGCCAGGTCGAGCTGCGGCTTGACCGTGGTCGCGAAGCTCCCGCACCCGGGGCACTGGTAGTCGGCGAACTCGAGGATCGTGATGGGGGCATCGTCGCTCCCCTGGTGGACCCCTCGAGCCATCGACGCCAGCTGCTGCATGTCGGTGACTTCCATCTCGATCGGTTCGGTGGCCGCGTCGCCCCCTCCCGAAGTCATGCTCCAGGCCAGGGCGGCCACCGCCGCCAACGCTACCACGATACCGATGATCTTTCCGTTCATTCAGGGTGCTCCGCTCGTCGCAGGATCGTCATGCCATCTTGCGACCCGTCCCCTCGGAGGGCGGCGCCGAAGCGGCAAGGGGTGAAGATGCGCCGCCGGGAAGGGCGGATCAAGGAAGGTCGCTCGTGAGAAGCTCCACAACCGCCGCCGTTTCCACGAGGGTGTCGACCACATGGTCCGCCCCGGCGGTCGCCAGGACGTCGCCGGGGTGACGTCCGGTGGCGACGCCGAGCGATCGCAGGCCGTGGGCCCGGGCGCAGCCGACATCACGGGGCGTGTCGCCCACCACCCACACGCGAACCGGCTCGAACTCCACCGCCCACCGCTGCGCGGCCCGCGCGAGGGCGACCGGGGGGAGGTCGTCGCGGACTTCCGCGTCGGACCCGAAGCTGCCGATGTCGAAATGCTCGCGCAGCCTCGCCGAGCCGAGCTTGAGGTCGGCTCCCCCGGCGACATTGCCCGTCAGGAGTCCCAACGCCACGTCGCCGACGCCCCGGAGGGCGTCCAGGAGGGCGGGGACTCCGGGGAGCACCACCACCGGAGCGGCAACGAGCCGCCGCTCGAGTTCCGTCAGGTAGCAGCGGAAGAGGGCGGGAAGGCCCGCATCGATCGCCGCATCGGTGACCCCCGCACCGGCGAGCAGTTCGCGGGCGATCTGCGGGTCGGTCTTGCCTGCGAAGTCGTGACGGTCGATGTCGCCCGCCGTCCCGTAGACCTCGAGAAGGGCGTGGTGGAAGGCGTCTTTCGCCGGCCCTCCGGCGACCAGCGTGCCGTCGATGTCGAAGAGGATCAGGTGGCGCATCGCCCTCACTCCTCCGGAACGCCGGCGGCACCGAGGAGTGTCCGGGCCGGAGACGGTGGTGTCGACGCG
>CAYORZ010000343.1:0-2485 GCA_964406485.1 uncultured Gemmatimonadaceae bacterium
TCCAGCGCCGGCCAGACGGTCTCGGCGATCCGGGCGTGGCCCGCGGCGGTGGGGTGGATTCCGTCGGCCTGGTTGAGGGAATCGACCCCCGCCACCCCGTCCAGGAGGAAGGGCACCAGGGCGACGCCCCGCTCGGCCGCAACGGCGGGAAAGATCTCACGGAAGGCTTGCGTATATGCAGCGCCGAGGTTGGTCGGAGCCTCCATCCCCACCAGGAGGATGCGCGCCCCCGGCCAGGCCGCGCGCGTACGGTCGATGACCGTGCCGAGGTCGGCGGCCACTTCGGCGGGCGGGAGTCCGCGCAGCCCGTCGTTCGCCCCCAGCTCGACCACGAGGACGTCGACCGTGTCGCCGAGGATCCAGTCGAGGCGGGCCACCCCCCCGGCGCTCGTGTCGCCGCTCCGGCCTGCGTTGACCACACGGAAGGGGACCCCTGCCGAGTCGGCCCGCAGGCCGAGCTGCTCCGGCCACCGCTCGGCAGGGCGTCGGAGCCCGAGCCCCGCCGTGAGGCTCGTGCCGAGAAAGACCACCCGCGGGCCCGTCGCCGACGTCGCGGTATCGGCGGCCGGAGGGGTGCCCCGCCCCCAGGCGGTCGCCGATGCGAGGGAGTCGTCGACGGCGTCGCCGACGCCGGGCGCGGAAGCAGCGTCGCACCCCGGCGCGGCAAGTGCGAGGGCCACCAGACACGGCAGAGAGATCCAGCGAGGCATATGATCGTCGCGGAGAAGCTGGGGAAGACCTATCGAAGCGGGGGACGCCCGCTCCCCGTACTGGAGGGTGTCGATCTCGAGATCGCAACGGAAGGGATCGTCGCGATCGTGGGCGCCTCGGGAACGGGCAAGACGACGCTGCTCGGGCTCCTGGCCGGGCTCGACCGCCCCACCACCGGGCGGGTCGTCGTCGCCGGAGTGGACCTCTTCTCCCTGAGCGAAGACGAACGGGCGGCGTTCCGGGCGCGCAACGTCGGTTTCGTTTTCCAGACCTTCCACCTGCTCCCCACCCTCACCGCGGTGGAGAACGTCCTCGTCCCCCTCGAACTCCTCGGCCATGACCGCCCCCGCGACGCCCGCCGGCGGGCGGAGGAACTGCTCGAGCGGGTGGGACTCGGGGAGCGGCGCGACCACTACCCGACGCAGCTCTCCGGGGGCGAGCGCCAGCGGGTGGCCCTCGCGCGAGCGTTCGCCAACCGGCCCCGGATCCTCTTCGCCGACGAGCCCACCGGCAACCTCGACCAGCGTACCGGCGAGCGGATCGTGGAGTTGATGGAGGAGCTGAACCGCGAGGCCCGCACGACGCTCGTCCTGGTGACGCATGACCACGCCCTGGCCGCCCGCGCCCACCGGGTGCTCGAGATGGGGGTGGGGGGGATCGCGACCGACACGGCCGGGCTCTCGGCACCGCGGCCGGAGCGGTGAGCAGCCGGCGCACCCCGTGAACGTCTCCTTCGCCCTCCGACTCGCCGCGCGCGAGGGGCGTGCCACGCTGCGCCGGGTAGGGGTCCACGCCCTCTCGATCAGCCTGGGGGTGGCGGCCCTGGTGGCGGTGCAGGGGGTGCGTTCCGACGTGGCCCACGCGATCGACCACCAGGCGCAGGTGCTCCTCGGGGCCGACGCCCGCCTGGAGTCGGACCGTCCCTTTCCGCCCCCGGTCGAGGCGCTCATCGACTCCCTGGCGCGGGGCGGGGTGGAGGGTGCGCGGATCGTGCGGACCGTCTCGATGATCGCCGCCGAGCCGAGCGGGGCCGTCCGACTGATGCAGCTCGGCGCCGTCGAAGGGGGGTGGCCGTTTGCAGGGTCGGTCCACGCGACACCGGCCGGGAGCTGGCCCGTCACCGATCCGGGCGAGGTCGTGGTCGATCGCGCGGCGCTCGGCCTGCTGGGGGTCGACCTCGGCGACGTCCTCACCATCGGCGGGCGTTCCTTCGTCATCGGAGGGTGGGTCGAGGGACTGCCGGCCGACCCCGGCTTCCAGTCTGCCGTGGGTCCCCGGGTCTGGCTCACGGAGGCGGCGCTCGAGGCGACCGACCTCCTGGGCTTCGGCTCGCTCGCCCGGTGGGAGCACTATCTGCGCTTCCCGGCCGAGGGGGGCACGGACGGGGGTGGAGGAGCGTCGGCGCTCGGGGATCGTCACGCTGAACTCCTTGCGGAAGGCGGCGTCCGCTACCAGACCGCCACCGAGCGCGCCCGCGCCCTCACGCGCGGGGTCGACCTCCTGGGGCGCTACCTCGGGCTCGTGGGCCTCGGGGCCGTCCTCCTGGGGGGACTCGGCGTGGGCAGCGCGATCCACCTCTTCGTGCGGCGGCGCCTCACGACGGTCGCAATCCTCCGCTGCCTCGGCGCCCGCCAGACCGAGGTGTTCGCGGTCTACCTCATCCAGGCCGTGGCGATCGGCGTCGCCGGTGCAGTGGTCGGCGTGGGGCTCGGACTCGGCGCGCAGGCGGCGCTGCCGGGGCTCGTTTCCCGCGTGCTGCCGCTCGAGATCGAGC
>CAYORZ010000344.1:0-2484 GCA_964406485.1 uncultured Gemmatimonadaceae bacterium
ATGATGGAACTGCGCATCGGATACCCGAGTCGGGCCGAGGAAGAGCAGATCGCGATGACGACCACCGGTGACACGCGGCCGATGGTCGAGCCGGTGGTCACGGCGGCCGAACTCGTCGACCTCCAGCAGCTGGTGCGTCGCGTTCCGGTCGCGCCCTCGCTCGTGGCGTACGCGGTCCGCCTGGTGCGCGCCACCCGCCCGGACGACCCCGGATCGCCCGCGCTCACGCGTCGCTACGCCTCGTGGGGGGCGGGACCGCGGGCGAGTCAGTATCTTGTTCTCGGAGCCAAGGCGCGCGCTGCCGCGCGAGGGGATGCCCTCCCCTCGCTCGACGATGTGCGCGCCGTCGCGCCGGCCGTCCTCGCTCACCGGGTCGTCCTCAATTTCGAGGCCGAGGCCGATGGACGGACGCCACGCGACGTGATCGCCGAACTGATCGACCACAGTCGCACATGGACATAGGCGAAGAACGAAGTCCCCGGGGGTCACGATGACCCCCCTGACCGCAGTGCTGCTCGCGTGTCTCCTGGTGTGCATGTCTGCCCTCCTTTCCGCTGCCGAGACCGCGGTCTTCGCCGTCTCCCGCAGCCGGCTGCGCACCCTGGTGGAGGAAGGCTTCGCCGGCGCCGAGGCGCTCGCTCACATCCGTGGGCGCTCCACCTCGATCCAGACGGCCGTCCACCTTCTCATCACGATCCTCAACCTCGTGGCGGTCGGTCTGGCGACGGCCGGAGGCGCGCTGATCCGGGGGGCGACCGGTGCGCTCGTCGCCCTCTCGATTGCCGTCGCCGGCCTCATCATCCTCGCCGAGATCGTCCCCCGGGCGGTCGCGTTCCGCTACCCGATCCGCATGGCGCTCGCCGCGGCCCCGGCGCTCGCCCGCATCGAACGGTGGGTGGGGGCTGTGCTCTCTCCCTTCATCCGGATGGAGGCGCTTCTTTCGGGACTCCACGGTGAGGAGGACGACTTCGAGGAGCGCGAGATGCGCGACATGACCGACATCGGCCGGCGGGAGGGGATCGTCGATAACGCCGAGCACAACCTCGTGGAGCGGGCCTTCCGGCTCGACGAGCGCACCGCGGTCGATGCGATGACCCCGCGTGTCGACGTCTTTGCCCTACCCGAGGCACTCACGGTGGCCGAGGTGGTGGCACGGATGGAAGGAGTCCCCTACTCCCGCGTGCCGCTGCACGGGGAGTCGATCGACGAGATCACGGGGGTGCTGCACGTTCGCGAGATCTATCAGAGCCTGATCTCGGGGTCGGCTGCCACCCCGGCCCGTACCCTCGCGCGCGCGCCCTGGTTCGTGCCGGGCTCGCTCCCTCTCTCCGAATTGCTGCGCGGCTTCCAGGCCCGGCGGCTGCACATGGCGATCGTCGCCGACGAGTTCGGGGGAACCGACGGAGTGATCACGCTCGAAGACGTGCTCGAGGAACTCGTGGGCGAGATCGTCGACGAGACCGACGTCGACGAGGAGGAGCTGCTCCGCATCGGCGACAACGACCTCGTGGCCGACGGGCAGGTGGAACTGCGCGACATCAACGAGGCCTTCGACCTCGACTTTCCCGATGTGAACCGTTCGCTGAACGGCTTCATTCTCGACGAACTGGGCTATGTGCCCGAAGCGGGCGAGAGGCTGGAAGCCGCCGGCGTCCGTCTGGAGGTGCTCGAGGCGTCGGAGACGCAGGTGATCCGGGCCCGGCTCACCCGCCCCGATCCGCGCGACCGCGCGCAGGGAGGGTAGCGTGATCCTCTCCTTCGGCGGCCACACCCCCGCCATCGCGCCCGAAGTCTTCGTGGCACCCACCGCCGTCGTGATCGGCCACGTGATCGTCGAGCCCGAGGCCAGCATCTGGTTCGGGGCCGTGCTGCGCGGCGACGACCCCGAGCACCCCATCGTGATCGGGCGGGGGTCGAGCGTTCAGGACAACTGCGTGGTCCACGTCGGCACCTGGGGGCCCACGGTGGTCGGGGCCCGGGTGACGATCGGGCACGGCGCGGTCATCGAGAGCTGTCACATCGGGGACGGCTGCGTGGTCGGGATGAGCGCCGTGATCCTCCAGAACGCCTCGGTGGGCGCGGAGTCGGTGGTGGCCGCGGGGGCCGTCGTGACCGAGGGCGCGGCGTTTCCGCCCCGGAGCGTGATCGCCGGCGTGCCCGCGCGCCTGCGGAAAGAGCTCGACGGGCGGGCCGCCGAGTGGATCGCCCGAGGCGGACGTCACTACGTGGAGCTCGGACGGCGGTACCGCGAAGCGGGGATCTGACGGAGCGCGTACCGGGCGGACGCAGGGAGGGAAATCCTCAATTATGGCGCTTTATGACCCCATACGGCGAATCTGGGTCCTTGCACCCGCTGACACCGCCGCGTAATCTGATGTTGATAACCCCATCGTGCCTTCCCTTGGAGATGCGACATCATGCGACACCTCGACTCGCGCCGCGTCCGCCTGCTTGTCGCCGCCAACCTTCTCGCGTTGGTTGTGA
>CAYORZ010000345.1:0-2472 GCA_964406485.1 uncultured Gemmatimonadaceae bacterium
GAGGGCGGGGGTCTTCGACTTCTTCTCTCCCGCCTTCCCGCCCGACACCGAAGCCGAGCCGGTGACCGCGCCTCCGATGCCCGCCGGTTCGGAGGGCGAGACGTCGGAGCCGAGCACCTTGAGGGTTTCGGCGCGGCACTCCTCGAGCGTGACGTCGAGGCTGTTCAGGACCTGGGCAGCGATCCCCTTCTCTTCGCGGAGGAGTCCGAGAAGGAGGTGCTCGGTGCCCACGTAGGAGTGGCTGAAATCACGGGCCTCGACCATCGCGCACTCCAGTACCTTCTTGGCGCGCGAGGTATAGGGAAGCTCCCCGAGGGCGATCGTCGCCTTCCCCTTGCGGACCGCCTCCTCCACGCGCTCGTGGACGAGGTCGAGGTCGACATCGAGGTTGGTGAGCACCGCGGCCGCGACGCCCTCCCCTTCCCGGATCAGGCCGAGCAGGATGTGCTCGGTACCGACGTAGTCGTGCTGGAGGCGGATGGCTTCTTCGCGAGCCATCGCGAGGACCTTCCGGACCCGGTCGGTGAAGTTGTAGTTCATCGTTCAGCTCATGCGTCGGTTCAGGCGGCGGGTCCGGAACGTCGTCGGGGGGGCTCGGAAGCGTCCGGAGGGACGTCTCCTTCGGACCCCAGAACGCGCCGAACGAAGGCGGCTCGGTGGGTGTCGCTCTCCGCGGGGGTCAGGTCGCGACCCGCCGCCTCTTCCAGGTGGGCGGGCTGCGTGAAGATCATCAGTTTATTGAGTGTGTATACTCGAAGGTCAGGGAGAAGTTTCAGGCTGAGACCCAGCCGGACTCCGCTCAGAAGGTTCATCAACTCGTCGAAGGAAAGGCTCCGCGCGTAGCGCAGCAAGCCGTACGCTCGCCAGATCTTGTCTTCGGTGATCGGACCCGCGTCACGGAGGAGCACCTGGCGCGCTTCCCGTTCCTGCCGGATCACGCGCCGCACGACCTGATCGAGATGCGCGATGAGGTCGTCCTCGCTCTTTCCCAGTGTCGTCTGGTTCGAGATCTGGAAGAAGTTCCCGACCACCTCCGATCCCTCGCCGTAGAGTCCGCGGAAGGTGAGTCCCACCTGTCCGAGGGCGTGGAGCACCTTCGAGATCTCCTTCGTGAGCACCAGCCCCGGGAGGTGGACCAGGACCGAGGCCCGCATCCCCGTTCCCGTGTTGGTCGGGCAACTCGTGAGAAATCCGAATTCGTGGTGGAAGGCGTAGGGCAGTTCCCGCCCCAGTTCCTCGTCGAGACGGTCGACCTGGGCCCACGCCTCCCGCAGCCGGAGTCCCGAGACGACCGACTGCAGCCGGAGGTGGTCTTCCTCGTTGACCATCACGTTGAGGGGATGCCGCCCCGAGACCACCACCGCGGTGCCGCCTGCCGGTTCCTCTCCCACCTCGCCGATCAGTTCGCGTGAGGCGAGCCGCCGCTCGAGCAGGATCGCCCGCCGGCGGGCGTCGAGGTCGGGCATGTGCAGCACGGTCGCCCCGGCCAGCACCTCGGTGCGGTCGGCGTGACGTCGAGCCTGGCCGAGGACGGCCTCACGATCGTTGACGCGCGCCCGCGGCCCGAAGGCGTGGCCCTGGAGGTTGCGGGCAAGGCGCACCCGGGTCGAGAGGACGATCTCGGCGTGATCGCCCGAAGCATCGAGCCAGGAGAGGCCCAGATCGGGGACGGCGTCGAAGGCGGTCACGACACCCCTTCGCCCTCGAGCTGGCGGATCTCGTCGCGGAGACCCGCGGCCCGTTCGAAGTCCTCCGCATCGACGGCCCGCCGCAGCTGACCCCGCAACCCCTCGAGCCGGCGCTCGAGCTGGCTCGCCGTCGGGTCCGGGGGGAGGTAGACCTTCCCCACATGCTGGGTGCTGTTGTGGATGCGCCCCAGGAGCTGGCGCAGGTGTCCCTCGAACGCCACGTAGCAGTGGGGACACCCGAGCCGGCCCAGGGCGCGGAACCGCTTGAAGGTCAGGCCGCAGAAGCCGCACTTCTCCTCGACCGTCGGCTCGGATCGCGGCGTCGTGGGGGCGCCCCCCATGTCGGCCAGGAATTCCTGGAGGGCAAAGGCCGACCCCGCAGGAGCATCCGGGGTCTCCAGCCCCTTCGCCGCCGCGCACTCCTCGCAGAGATGCAGGCTCGACATCTGGTTGTTGACCACCTGGGTGAGGTGGATCACAGCCGGTGCCGCGCCACAGTTTTCACAATCCATACCGCCCTCCCGCCGTCGGAGGTTGAGTCCAGTGCAGGTCTACGCCTCGGGGTCCGTGGAGGTCCCTCCCGCGTGCCGGGGTGCCGTCACGCATGCCGGATGGCATCGACCGGCTGGAGCCGGGCAGCGCGGATCGCGGGGTAGAGGGTCGCGAGGAACGAGATCACCACGCTCGCGCCCACGATGATCGCCACATCCGTGAGCCGCACCGAAACCGGCAGCCGGTCCACGAAGTACACCTCAGGCGGGATCCGGATCACTTCGTAGCGGTC
>CAYORZ010000346.1:0-2471 GCA_964406485.1 uncultured Gemmatimonadaceae bacterium
CCACGTCGGGGTTACCCCCCCCGCCGGCGCGGTGCGGGCCCTCGCCGATGGGCTGGGGCCGGGGGGGCGGGTCGACGTCGTCTCGTTTCGCGCCCTGGACGGCGCCCGCGACCCGGTCGAAGGGGTGCTCGAGCTTGTCGAGATCATCCGGACCGTGACGCGCAGCGGCCACGCGGGTGCCCCGACGACCGCTTCCACGGCCCTCGCGGGGGGCACCGATACCTCCGCCCCCGTCGGGGCGGTCCACCTCGTCACCCGGGGAGGGTGCCTCGCCGACCCCGCCGATGCCGTCTCCGACCCCGCCGCCGCAGCCCTCTGGGGCACGCTTCGCACCGCGGCCCTCGAACACCCCGAAGTGGGGTGGTACGCCCTCGACCTCGATCCGGGCGCGGGGGTCAGGGAGCGCCCCGGCGAGATCCGGGCGGTCGAGGCGTGGCTGGCGGCCCCCGGGCACGAGCGGGAGCGGGCGATGCGGCGGGGGGCGGGGCGGGTGCCCCGGTGGGCACCGGGGATCGGCGCGGCTCCTGCCCCCGCAGGGGAGTACCGCCTCGCCCCGCCGCGCGCCGGGGGGATCGAGGGATTGAGCTTCCACACCGGGGAGCGACAGGCCCCCGGCCCGGGCGAAGTCGAGATCCGCGTGATCGCGTCGGCGCTCAACTTCAAGGACGTGCTCAACGTCGCAGGGCTCTACCCCGGCGATCCGGGCCCCCTCGGCTCCGAATGCGCCGGGGTGGTCACCCGGGTGGGCCCGGGGGTCACGAGGGTCGCGGTGGGGGACCGGGTCGTCGCCGCCGCCGGCCACGGCTACGGGCGGCACCTGGTCGCCTCCTCGACCCTCGTGGCACCGCTCCCCCCCACCATGAGCTTCGCCGATGGGGCAGCAATCCCCATCGCCTACCTCACCGCCTGGCTCGGACTGGTCGAACTCGCGGATCTCGGCGCGGGCGACCGGGTCCTGATCCACGCCGCCGCGGGGGGAGTGGGGAGCGCCGCCTGCGCCATCGCCCGGGCAGTCGGAGCCGAGATCCTGGCTACCGCCGGGAGTCCCGAGAAGCGGGCCCGGCTGCGGGCAGAGGGGATCGAGCACGTCTTCGATTCGCGCAGCGATGCCTTCGTCGAGGGGGTGCGGGCCGCCACCGACGGCGAAGGCGTCGACGTCGTCCTCAACTCCCTCGCCGACGACCTCGTCGATGCCACCTTCGCGTGCATCGCCCGCGGCGGTCGCTTCGTCGAGCTGGGGAAGCGGGGCATCCGGACCCCGGCCGAGGTGGACGCGCTCGGGCGCGACCTCGACTACCACCTCGTGGATTGGGGCGAGACCCACCGCCGCGACCCCGAAGGGATCGGCGACGTTTTCGATCGGGTCATGGCGGCTGTCGCCACCGGCGATCTTCCGCCCCTCCCGCTCCGCCGGTTCCCCCTCCACGCCGTCCGTGACGCCTTCCGCGTGATGGCGCGGGGCGAGCACGTCGGGAAGCTCGTTCTCGAGCACCCTCTCCACGGCCCGGGCGAGCCGGTCCGCTTCCGCCGCGACGGCGTCTACCTCGTCACGGGAGGGACGGGGGGACTGGGACTCCGGACCGCCCGCTGGATGGCGGGCGAGGGGGCGGGAACCGTGGTGCTGGTCGGACGGAAGGCCCCCACTCCGGCCGTCGAGGCCCAGGTCGAAGCCCTCCGCGCCGAGGGCACCGAGGTCGAGGTGGTGCTCTGCGACATCGGGGTTGCCGGCGACGTGGAGCGGCTCGTGGCCCGCCTCCACGACCTCGGCCCGCTCCGCGGCGTCGTCCATGGGGCCGGGGCGCTCCGCGACCGCACCCTGGCGGCCCTCGGACGCGACGAGGTGGAGGCGGTCTTCCGCTCGAAGGTGCGTGGGAGCACGCTCATCGAGCGGGCGACGCGCACGCCCGAGCGCGACTTCTTCGTCGCGTACTCCTCGATCGCCGGGGTGCTCGGGGCGCGGGGGCAGGCGAACCACGCCGCCGCCAACGCCTGGCTCGACGCCTTCGTCGGGGGACTCCGGGCCGAAGGCGCCACGGCGTGCAGCATTGCCTGGGGCCCCTGGGGGGATTCCGGAGCGGCGGCCCGCGCCGACGTCCTGGAGCGGGCCCGCGGCGAGGGGCTTGAGCCCCTCGACGACGTGGCAGGGGTGAGCACCCTGGCAGCGATCCTCGAAGCCCCGCCCTCCGGGGTGATCGCCACCCACCTCGCCCGCCCCGAGGTGCTGGCCGGGCGCGGGCACGCCCGCCTCCTCTCCGAACGGGTCCGGGTGCGGAGCGCAGCTGCCCACCGTACCCCGTCCGCTCCCACGGCATCGGAGCCGGAGGAGCGCGCCGTCGGGGGCCTCGTCGCGCGCATCGCCGCCGCCCCCGCACGGGTGCGCCGCGACCACCTGCGCCGCCACCTCGTCGAGCGGGTGCGCTCCGTTCTGGGGCTCCCCTCCGGGAGTGGAATCGAGGGCCGGCGTCCCCTCG
>CAYORZ010000347.1:0-2453 GCA_964406485.1 uncultured Gemmatimonadaceae bacterium
GGTGGTCGTTGCGCTGGAGAGATCGATGTAGCCCCCCCCATCGGCGAAGTCGACCTCGACCGGAAACGCTTCGCCGAGGGTTCCCCCGGCGGGCTGGTGGCGCACTTCCAGCGTGGCGCCCAACGGCGTGTGCCCCGCCATGTCGAGGTGGATCACGCGGAACAGTCCGTGCCCTCCGTCGGCGGTGGCGACCTTCCACGCAGCCGCCGGATTCGCCGCCAGGGTGCCCGCCCGGGGGTCGAAGCGGAACCAGGGACCACCGTCGTCGGCGACGAGGCCGTCGGTGGAGAAGTCGGCCCCGGCGATGGCGGACTCGGTGACGGCAGCAAAGGCCGCTTCGCCGTCGGCAGGGGTGAGGGCGACGATCTCGTCGGCGGTGGCGCCGGCGTGGGTCGCGAGGCTTGCCCCCCGCACCGACCCCGGACCGGCCACCCCGCCGTTCAGCTTTGCTGCGTAGCGGCGGAAGGCGAGGTCCCACTCTGTCGACGACGCGGGGTCGTCGACCTCGACCACCGACCCCTCGCCGGCGAGCGAGAGGTAGACGTAGTCGGTCGGCGAGGTGGCATCGATGGTGAGGACTCCCTCGCGGTGCTCCTCCTGGTCGGGGGCGACCACCTCGTCTTCGCAGGCAGCGACGAGGGGGAGGGTGGCGAGGCAGGCGATGCCGAGCAGACGGAACAACGGAGAGCGAGCGACCATGGAGTGCATTTCGTAGGGGAAAGTCATGCGGTGCGAACAGTGGAAAGCTGTTCCCGTCGCGCCATTCATGAAATTCGGTTTCCTACGGAGGGCGGGGTCCGTACTCCTCCGGAGTCCCGCCGGATGCTACACCTGCTCGACCGGGTGAAAGAGCTCCACCCCTTCCTTCAGCCAGTGCTCGCGAAAGGGGTAGGGCGAGATCTCGTCGAGCGTGAGGGCAGCGGTGATGGGGTGCGGGTAGAGCCGCATCCGTCCGCGTTCGTGCTCGTGCATGGTGTAGTGGCCGCTGATCTGGACGTCGGCCTTCAGGCGCAGATCACCGTCGATCATGTGCGACTGGAGGAGGTGGGTCGTCGACTGCCACTCGTGCTGGGTGACGGCCACATCGACCACCGGTGCCCCCCCGGAGCGGACCCGCACCTCGATCCGGTCCGGCCGCTCGATGAAGTGGGCATCGATGTTGTCGGGGTGGGTCGGGATCCGCAGCGTTTCGGCGAGGTGGCGCCGGCTCGCCTCCCCGCTGGTCGCCCCCAGGAAGGGGTAGAATCCTGCCTTCGGGTGCCGCTCCCAACTGCCGACCACCGGAGGCACCACCACGCTCAGGAGGAGTTCGGCGTACGGACCCACCCGGCTCTCGCGGAAGTGGAAGGCGGTGACGCTGAGAATGCTCCGCTGCGGCCGCACCTCGATGGGCTGGAGGTGGGGCGGGAGGATCCGCTCGGCGTCGGAGGTGGGCATCTCGAAGAGTGCACTCACTCCGGTCGTGAAGTAGGACTTGCTCAAGGGTATTGCGGGGCGCGGAGCCGACAGGAGAGGCGAAATACGGCCGACCGTCAAATGTGCCGTGAAGCGGTCCTGCCCCGCAAGCGACCCCTTCCGTCTTGCTCCCACGGACGAATGAATGATTTTTCACCGTCGTCCCCTCCCCCGAATTCCAGCGGAGCATTCCGGTGTCCAGAGAGAAGGTGGTTCTCGCCTACAGCGGCGGCCTCGATACGGCCTGCATCCTCAAGACGCTGATCCAGAGCGGCTACGACGTGGTGGCCTACGTTGCCGACGTCGGTCAGCAGGAGGACTTCGACGATATCGCCCGCCGGGCGCGAGCGACGGGGGCGGTCGACGTCCGCGTCGAGGACCTCCGGCGGGAGTTCGTGACCGACTTCATCTTTCCGGCCATCGCCGGCAACGCGGTCTACGAGAACCGCTACCTCCTGGGGACGGCACTGGCGCGTCCGGTCATCGCGAAGCGTCAGGTCGAGGTCGCCCTCGACACCGGAGCGCGCGCCGTGGCGCACGGTGCCACCGGGAAGGGGAACGACCAGGTCCGCTTCGAGCTCGCTTTTGCCGCGCTCGCGCCCGACCTGAAGATCATCGCCCCCTGGAAGGATCCCGAATTCCTGCAGCGGATCCAGGGACGCTCCGACCTCCTCGCCTTCGCCCGCGAGCACGAGATCCCGGTCGAGGCCACCGTCGAGAAGCCGTACTCGAGCGACGAGAACCTCATGCACCGCTCCTACGAGGCCGGGCTCCTGGAGGACCCCGACCGCTCGCCGCCCGAGGAGATGTTCAAGCTCACCCGCTCGCTCGACGACGCCCCCGACGAGGCCGACGAGGTGGTGATCCACTTCCGCGACGCGATCCCGGTGCGCGTGGTCCACGCCGCCGCCGGTGTGGAGCTGACCGATCCGGTCGAGCTCTTCGAGTACCTGAACGAGCTCGGGGGGCTCCACGGCATCGGGCGGGTCGACATGGTC
>CAYORZ010000348.1:0-2448 GCA_964406485.1 uncultured Gemmatimonadaceae bacterium
CCTCCCGGAATGGGCGGAGCTGCTCGACCCGCGGGTGGCCGCCCGCCTGCGGGACGCCCCTTCGCTCTCCGCCCCGCGCTACCTCGCCGACCGGCGGCGGCAGGCGGCCCTCGCGCGCGCGGCCCGGTCGCTATTCGCCGGGGTCGACCTGCTCGTCTGGCCGACCCACCTCGACCCACCCGCCGCAGTGGCCGAGCTCGGCGACCTGGAGCGCTACCTGCGCGTCAATCGGCGGCTCCTCTCGCCCAACTGCGTGGTGAACGTGCTCGGCCTCTGCGCGCTCACGCTCCCCGTCGGCCGCGACGCGGGGGGCATGCCGGTCGGGATGCAGCTCGTGGCCCCCGCCGGAGCCGACCTCCGCCTGTTGCAGGCCGCGCTGCGCATCGAGCGATCCCTGGCGGCGGCACGCTGATTCCGCGGTCCGGTTTCGCAGACCGATTTCGCCGTCCCCCCCGCGCGCACGGCCCGATGTCCCTATATTCCCCTGCGTCTCAGTTTCGTCAGGATCATCCACCGCTCGACGGCCGCCCATGCTCCACGCCCCGCTCCGCACGTTCGCCCTGGCCCTCGGAGTGCTCGCCATCACCGGATGCGGCGCGGCGGGAAGGGCGGGCCCGGAGTCCGCTCCCGAGCCCGTGTCCGACGCCTCTGCCCCCGATGCCGCCGCCGACCGCGCGCAGCTGGAGCGGCTCGAGTCGATCGCCCGGGCCCGCGCCGACAGCGCCCGCAGCCGGGTGCACCCCGCCGATGTGGAGTTCATGCAGGGCATGATCCACCACCACGCCCAGGCAGTGGTGATGTCGCGGATGGCTCCCGAGGCCGGGGCCGCCCCCTCGCTTCTCACCCTGACGGGGCGGATTCTCAACGCGCAGCGCGACGAGATCACCCTGATGCAGCAGTGGCTCCGCGATCGCGATCAGTCGGTGCCCGAAGTGGACGACGAGGGGCGAATCGCTGCAACGGACGACTCCTCGATGCACGCGCACATGCACATGCCCGGCATGCTCACGCCGGCTCAGCTCGACGAACTCTCGCGGGCGCGGGGGGCCGACTACGACCGGCTCTTTCTCGCCTTCATGATCCAGCATCACGAAGGGGCCGTGGCCATGGTCGACGACCTCTTCGCCATCGACGGCGCCGCCCAGGACGACGCGGTCTTCAAGATCGCCTCCGACATCCAGGTGGATCAACGCACCGAAATCGCCCGGATGCAGCGCATGCTCGATGCTCTCGGCGGCGTCGCCCGATGACGCCGCTCTCACCTCCGACCGGACTCCGGCCCATGACCCTTGCCACCCTGTCGCGCCACGGATGCGTGGCCGCACTCGCCTTCCTCGCCGGATGCGGAGGAGGACCCTCGATCGGCGCCGACGCCTCGATCGATCCCACCCCCGCCGGAAGCCTGCGCCCGCTGGAGATCGCCGCACCGAGCCCCGACCCGCGGGTCGGCCTCGAGGCCGGGATGTTCGACGCCGAAGAGGCAGCCTGGAACCTGAGGGTGGTCTCGGCCACCCCGCCGCCCGAGGAGTTCGTCGGGATCACCAACTCCGACCTCGCCTTCAAAGGGCCCTACGCGATCCAGGGCAACTACAACGGGGTGCAGATCTGGGACATTTCCACCCCCGCCGCCCCCGAGCTCGTGACCGCCTACGTCTGCCCGGCGTCGCAGAGCGACGTGTCGGTGTACGGCGACCTTCTCTTCATCTCGGGTGAGGGACTCGGGGGCCGCCTCGACTGCGGCACCGAGGGGGTCCAGCAGGCGGTCAGCTCCGAGCGCCTGCGCGGAATCCGCATCTTCGACATCTCCGACATCCGCGACCCGCGCTACGTCGGCAACGTGCAGACCTGTCGCGGATCGCACACGCACACGGTGCTGAAGGACCCCGATGACGACGACAACGTCTACATCTACATCTCCGGATCGGCCCCGGTGCGCCCCGACGAGGAGCTGCCCGGGTGTTCGGGGGCGATGCCGGAAGACGACCCCGGCTCAGCGCTCTTCCGCATCGAGGTGATCCGGGTGCCCCTGGCCGACCCGGCCCGGGCGGCGATCGTGAGTTCCCCGCGCATCTTCGAGGATCTGGTCGCCCCCCCGACCCACGGACTCTCCCCCGCCGACCTCGCGCTGGTCGACGAGGCGCGGGCCCGCGGGGCCTTCATCGTGGAGTTCGGGGGGCAGCCCCAGGTGCTCCCCGATCGGTTCACGGCGACGATGCTCGACAGCATCGCGGGTGCGCGCGGAGCCGAGACCCCGAGCGCGGCCGACAGCGCTGCGCTGCGGGACTTCCTGCCGCAGTGGGTGGCCCAGGTCACCGGCAACCGCGGTGGCGACGACGACGGCCCCGGCCGCGGGCCGACGCAGTGCCACGACATCACCGTCTACCCCGAGATCGGACTCGCGGGCGGGGCCTGCGAGGGGTACGGACTGCTGCTCGACATCTCCGACCC
>CAYORZ010000349.1:0-2441 GCA_964406485.1 uncultured Gemmatimonadaceae bacterium
GCGGGCGCTGTCGATGATCCCCTGCGCTTCCTCGCGGGCCTTCTCTTCGAGCTCGCGGCGCAGGCGCTCGCCCGCGGCGCGACTTTCAGCCAGGATCTCTCCGGCCTGTCGCCTCGCGTCGGCGAGCTGGGCCTTGTGCTCCTCCAGGAGGCGGGCGGCCTGTTCCTGCAGGTCCGCCGACTCGTCGAGGGCGGACTGGATCCGCTGCTCGCGCGCCTCCACAACCCCGAGAATCGGGCCCCAGGCGAAGCGCCAGAGGATCGCGAGCGTCGCCAGGAAGACCACCGTCGCCCAGATCCCCAGCCCGGGGTTGACGTCGAAGACGCCTCCGCCCTCCTCGGCCGCGCGAAGCGCAGCCGGATGGCTCGCGAGGAGTGCGAGCGCCGGCGCAACGTGGCGCATGCGTATCATCGTCGGTTCTCCAGTTCGATCACGGTCGAGCGAGAGCGCGATGAGCCGGCCGGAGCGGGCATACCCACGCCCGCCCCGACCTCGACCCACGCGATCTCGACGTCGGGAGTCCTCAGAACTTCAGGAAGGTCAGACCCAGCCCGAAGAGGGCCGCGCCCTCGATCAGGGCCGCCAGGATGATGGCGGCAGTCTGGATGTTGCCGGCCGCCTCGGGCTGCCGGGCGATCCCCTGGACGGCGCTCTCACCGATGCGTCCGATGCCCATTCCGGCACCGATCACCGTAAGACCGATGGCGAGTCCGGCGCCGATGAGACCGAGGCCGGGCGTACCGCCCGTGGCGGCGTCCTGTACGACAGCGAGAAAAGCGTGCAGCATCGTTTTCGATCCTCTTGATCGCGTTGGAGGTCGTGTCCGGTCGACCGGACGGTTGGGTCCTGCGTCAGCCGTCCGCCCCGATCAGTGGGCGTGACGGATGAGTCCGATGAACACCGAGGTGAGCATGGCGAAGATGTAGGCCTGCAGCGTGGCCACGAAGATTTCCAGGATCATGATCACGCTGACGATCACCACCGATCCGGTAGCGATCCCCCACCCCTGGTACACGAAAATCAGTCCGAGGACGGCGAGTACCAGGGTGTGCCCCGCCATCATGTTGGCAAAGAGCCGGACGGCGAGGGCGAAGGGCTTCGTGAGCTTTCCGAGGAACTCCACGGGCGTCATGATCAGCAACATGACGGGACGGAGCGCGACGGGAAGCCCGGCGGGGACGAAGAAGATCGTCCGTGCATACCCGGCGGGGCCGAGCTTCATGAAGCCCGAGATCTCGGTCACGATGAAGGCGATGATCGCCAGCGCGGCCGTGACCGAGAGGTTTCCGGTGGCGGTCACTCCGAGGGGCGTGAGCCCCAGGAGGTTCATGAACCAGATGAAGAAGAAGATGGTCAGGATGAAGGGGGTATAGGCGTCGGCCCCCTTCCCGATGTTGGGCCGGACCACTTCGTCGCGGAAGTAGAGAATCAGGCCCTCCATCGCGTTGACCAACCCGCTCGGGGCCTTCGACGGATCGCGGCGCGTCATCGCGCGCGCGACCGGTACGAGGAGGGCGATGCAGAGGACGGCCGCCCCGATCATGAAGAGCAGGTGGCGCGTCGGGGAGAGGTCGACGGTGATGCCGCCGAGCTGGAAGGCGGGAACGTGGATCGTGGAGAGATCCAGGGTCCACCCCATGAACTCGACGTAGCGACCGTCGGCGATGTGGCCCTGGATGAAGTCGGGGAGGGCGGAAAAGGGCATCGCGCCGCTGTCGGCCGTGCCGCCCCCCTCCTGCGCCAATGTCATCGGAATCATCCGGACTGACTCATCGGTTCACCGCTGCGGAGGAACACCGCCTCCAGCAGCGCGAGTGCGAACAGAAATCCAGCGAGTCCGAGAATGAGCGCCTCGGCGCCCAGACCGGTCTCGGCGACGGTCACCACCACACCCGCCACGCCGAGTACTCCCAGGCGCGCGAGCGTCCCCCCGACCATGGCCAGGAGGAAGCCGCGCTCCCTCCCCCGCGACCACAACGCCAGGCCGAAGGCTACACACTGCACCAGCAGGGCGAGTCCCCCCGCCCACAGCAGGCCGGCGAAACCCTCCGCGTCGACGAAGGGCCGCAGCAGCGCGATCCCCCCTCCGACCAGGAGTGTCGAGACGACCATGTACCCTGCCCACCGCTTCATTCGGACCCGTCGTCCTTCCGGTCCGATGCCTCTCGGCCGACCGTGAGGTGTACGTAGAGGCGGTAGAAGCCGGCCGCGGCTCCGACGAGCATCCCCGTCAGCGCCAGGAGCGGACTCGTGCCCAGCCACTTGTCCAGACGGTCGCCGATCCAGAGAAACAGACCGATGGCCGCCGCGATGGTGAAGCCGTGCCCCAGCGCTTCGCCCGAGGCCCTCTGTATCTCGCCGTCCATGCGCTTTCTGCCCCGGCGATCCGGCTCTCGGTGCGTCATGGGCTCCCGCTCCTCGGTCACAGCCTGCACAAGATA
>CAYORZ010000350.1:0-2437 GCA_964406485.1 uncultured Gemmatimonadaceae bacterium
ATCGCCCACGCAGATGCAGACCGCGGTGTGGCCGTCGTGGCCTCCCCCCGTGTCGTCGAAGTGGACGGAGGGCGCGGGGTGATCCGCGTGGTCACCCGCAGGGTGGTGCGCGCCCCGATGCGAATGCGCGGGGGCGTGGGCGTCGCTCTCGTCGGCTGACGCTCCCGCCGGAGGAGGCGAGGCGACGCCGTCGTGGTGCGGGCAGTCGTGCAATCCGTACGCGTCCGAGGCCACCGCGAGAAAGAAGCTCGCGATGGTCCCGAAGGCGATCAGGGTGCGGCGTGCACGATGGAGCATGGGCAACGGCGGAAGAAGGCCGCGAAGGGCCGGTTCGGGGTCCCTTCCGAATGATCACCACGCACGGCGCGGTCTTCAAGGGACCCTGGCCCGGGGGGTGCGTGCCACCGGTCAGGGGTCGCGGGGCCGGACCCCTCCCCGGCTTGCGCCGCCACGGGGGAGGGGCGGAGTATACGATCATGCCCGTGCCCCCCCACCATTCCGGCCCCTACGAGGCGATCGCCGACAACGGACTCCGGTTCGTCGGTGCCGCCGTGCGGGAGCTCTTTCGGGTCGAGACCGACCGCGAGCCGGAACTCCCTCGGGGTGATCGCGGCGAGCCGATCTTCGGCGTGAGCCTGGTACTCCTGCCGCGGGCCGGCGAGTCGGTCATGCCCCAGGTGCTGCAGTTACTGCGCGAAGCGGTACGAAACGACGGGATGGAGATCCCTGTCCTGAAGAAGGGTCACGCCCTCTCCCTCCCCGCGGACCGCACCTCGGGGCTGATCTGGCGTGACGAGTCCGCGCTCCAGGGGTGGACGGGGGAGCTGCTCTGGCGTTCCACGCATCCGACTGTCCGGGGCGCGCGCATCACGTACCGGGTCGTGCTCGAGGAACGGCGCGCCTTCGACCGGCTGAAGCTGCGCGTGACCGCCGACGACGGTGCCGCCGCGGTGCACGGCCCGGTGGGCGCCGGGCAGGTTCGTCCCCCCTGGCTCGATGAAGTGGGACGGCGGTTCGACGTGCAGGTCTTCGGCGGTCCCTCCCGGATCCGCACGCTCGACGAACTTGCCGTCGACGACTTCGTGCGAAGCACTCTCCTGGATGTGAGCCGGAAGTATCCGGTCGCGGTGCAGGCTCCGCAGGACGATGATCATTACGCGCTCCACCCTGACGAGGTGGCGCGCGAACTCCTGGGCGTGGCACCCCTCTTCGTCATCGACCAGGCCAGGACGACCTGGCGGCTGACTGCCGCCGTCGGCGACCGCCGCCTCTCGTGCTACTCCGGGGCCCTCCGGCTCTACATGCCCGGCTTCACGGCGCGCGACGATCCCTACGACCACCCCCTCCTGGTCCGGGATCGACTGGTCGACCCGGTCATGCGCGCCACCGAGATCGGGAGGGCCGCCCTCCGGGCCGTCCGGACGTTGGAGATGCCGCCTCCGCTCGGGGGCGACGAAGAGGAGGACTCCGCGGCGGAAGCACCGCCGCCGCCGCCGGGCGCGCCGCGGCCAGCCCGAACCAGCCGCGTTCGCGCCCCGGGGGAGGGGGGCACCACCCCCGCCGACACGGCACCTGACCGGCCCGGGACGGCCGGGGAGGGGTCAGCCGGTCCCGCGATCGGGGCAGACGCGCACGCCGCCCCGAGCACGCCGCCCCCTGCGGGGGCATCCCTCCCCGAGGGGGTGGGCCCTGCCGCGGGAACCGCGGCCTCTCCGAACGCGGCGTCCGCCGTCGCCCCGGGCACCCCCGTCGCCGCGGCCGCCCTCCCTCCCGCTGCCCCGGTGGCCCCCGCCCCACCCGACGGGTCGGAGCTGGTGCACCTCGTGGAGGAATTCGCCCGGGGACGGGAGCGGTGGGGGGTGGCCGTCGAGCACCTCACCGAGAGTCTGGACCGACTCGTCACCCGAGTCGAACAGCTGACCGAGGAGATGGACCGCCTCCGCACCCTCACCAACGTCCGTTCGGCCGGCACGGCGAGTCTGGAACGGCAGATCGCGCGCCTGCGCGACGAAGTCGAGACGCGGCTTCCCCCCGAGCTCACCTGGACGGTGCCGGGGCGCGACGAATCCGGCCTCGCCGAGGGGGGCGGCGAACTGGAGAGCGACGGGCCGGTCGACGCCCTCCTCACCGTCGTCCGGGCCGCCGTGGAGACCTGGCCCGACGAGCTCCTCTTCCTGCCACAGGCGCTGGAGTCGGCGGCCGAGAGTCCGTACGAGGATGCCGATCAGGTGGGCGCCGTCCTCGAAGCGATGGCGAAGGTGGCTCGCCGCCGGATGACGGTCGGACTCGGGGTCCCCCTCCGCGAGGCATTCCGCGAATTCGGCGTCGACTACCGCGGCGGGATCAGCGACTCGACCAGCGCCCGTCTCCGCGAGCAGTACTACTTCGTCGACCGGGAGTCCCCCGAACAGCATCGCTACGATTGCGTCGAGCACAT
>CAYORZ010000351.1:0-2434 GCA_964406485.1 uncultured Gemmatimonadaceae bacterium
GTGGCCAACCCGAGCGCCTTCAAGAAGGTACTCCGCTCCGGCTTTCTCGCCCCGCACCGCCGGGCGGTCCAGAGCAAGGGGGCGTTCGCCTCGTACGCGATGGCGGGCGTGAAGAAGGCGGGCTCGATCGCCCTGGGCACGATCCCCGTGCCGGTCGTGGGCTCCGTGATCGACCGAGCCTGGGAGGCCGCTGATACGGCCGTTCGCGCGCGGCTGCATGCCAACCACGTCAAGTATCCGGTCGACCTCGCCGAGAAGGTCAAGTTCGAGCTCAAGTCGCTCGGCGACGAGGTCGGCAAGTGGGACGGCTACCGGTGGAAGATCACGCACGCCGTCACGCAGTACAACAAGACGGCGCGGAACGCGATGCAGAGCATGGATTCCGCGCCGTGCGACACTTGGGTGCGCGTCTGGACGAAGTACCTCTACCTCGGTTCGCGCATCGGCAAGCTCCGGGCGAGCATCGAGGCCGTGCGCGCTGTTCTGGACGAGACGAGCAAGTGGCTCGATGAGGTCGAGCAGCAGTACACGGCGGCGCAGGCCCAGGTCAAGGTGCAGTACGAGAAAGACGTCGCGCAGCTCAGGATGATGCAGGTGCACGACTCCTGCTCCGACGTGAAGTGCATGTTCAAGAAGGGGCAGTACACGAAGCAGTCGAGCGTCCCGACGTCTGATGCCGCCCTCTTCTTCATCAAGACGACGTCGAAGGTGGTCGCTGCCATCGGCGACCCCACGTCCGACATCATCGACGAGGTCACCTGAGCGGGCACCGGTCTCGGCCCGGCCTTTCCCGGCGCGCCCCTCTCCGTCACTTTCCGGAAGGGGACAGCCCCCCCGTCCCGGACGACTTCAGCGAGGACGACCCATGGGCCAACGCGTGCTCGTCGTCGACGACGACGCCGCCATCCGACATACCCTCGACCGCACCCTCTCGGTGGCGGGTTTTGCCGTCACCACCGTCAGCGACGGGAACCGTGCCCTCCGCAGCCTCGACGTCGACGTCTTCGACCTTCTGATCGTCGACATCTACATGCCCGACATGGACGGGATCGGACTCCTCCGTGAGCTCCGACGCCGGAAGGACCCGACGCCCGTCCTCGTGGTCTCGGGCGGCGGCGAGTCTCCGCACGTGATGGATCCGGAAGGGGCACTGGCGGTGGCGCGGGCCTTCGGAGCCACCGTCCTCGCCAAGCCCTTCGGGGTCGACGAGCTTCTCGCCTCGATCGAGACGGCGCTGGGATCTTCGCGGGCTACGTGAGGATCGCGAGCGGGATCAGGACGGTGTAGCCCAGGACGAGAAGGAGCGGCGCCAGGGTGATCGACCCGCCGGCGAGAAGCCAGTAGCCGATCACGAGCGCCGCGAGCCCCGCGACGCCCAGTGCCAGGTTGGTTGCCCCGAACGAGAGCGAATCCGTGGAGTCGTCGCGGGAGCGACGGAAAGAGGTGGCCATTCCGTAGCTTACCCTGACCCGACGGGGCGTACAAGGGTGCGCGGCGCCCCGAACGCGCCGGTGGGGGGCAGCGCGGCGCCCCCCGTCCGGGCCACCGCGCTGCCGCCGCGCCTCATGAAGGCACGTGCAGGTCGAAGCGATCGACGTAGCGCTGCAGGCGCGAGCGGGAGATCCCGAGCACCCTCGCCGTCTCGCTCTTGTTGCCGTCGGTCCTGTGCAGCACCACCTGCACGTGGCGACGGATCGCCGAGTCGAGCGAGAGGTCGTCGGGGTCATCACGCTCCCCTGCGCCCCCGACGCCGTCGGCACCGGGATCGAGGTGCAGCATGAGGTGTTCCTCGTCGATCGCGGCTCCGCGGGCGAGGACGGCGGCGCGGGTGAGGGCGTTCTCGAGTTCGCGCACGTTGCCGGGCCAGTCGTGGGTGATCAGGCGGCGCATCGCCCCGACCCCGATGTGACGCACGCGGCTCCCCGTCGCCTCCCGGATCCGATCGAGGAGCGCCTCGGCGAGGAGGGGGATGTCGTCGCGGCGCTCCCGGAGCGGGGGGACCTCGATCTCGACGACCCGCAGACGAAAGTAGAGGTCTTCGCGAAAGCTGCCCTCCTCGACCAGCGATTCCATCGGCTGGTGGGTCGCGGCGATAATGCGGGCGTCGGTATGCTTCGGCGCCTCGCCCCCGACCGGGTAGAAGGTGCGCTCCTGGAGCACCCGCAACAGCTTCGTCTGGAACTCCGGCGAGGTGTCGCCGATCTCGTCGAGAAAGATCGTGCCGCTCCCCGCCATCTCGAAGTAGCCGCGGCGGGCCGAGACGGCGCCGGTGAACGACCCCTTCACGTGTCCGAAGAGCTCGGACTCGAGGAGCGTTTCGGAGAGGGCCGTGCAGTTGACGGCCACGAAGGGTTCGTCGGCGTGGGCGGAGTTGGCGTGGATGGCGCGTGCCACCATCTCCTTGCCCGTCCCCGTCTCGCCCCGGATGAGCACG
>CAYORZ010000352.1:0-2421 GCA_964406485.1 uncultured Gemmatimonadaceae bacterium
GCGAAAGAGGGCGTACTTGAGTTCGGCCTTCTCGGGCACCGCCTCGATGACGAGGTCGGCCCCGGCCGTCCCCTCCGCCACGTCGGTCGCCGTCGCGATGCGGCCGAGCGTCGCTTCGACGTCGGATTCCCCGATGGCGGCCCGCTTCAGCTGACGCTCCAGGTTGCGGCGGATCGTCGCGAGCGCGCGCTCCAGCACATCGGCGTCCAGATCGACGAGGGTCACCTCGCGGCCCGCGGCCGCACAGACGTGGGCGATGCCGTTGCCCATCGTCCCGCCTCCGATCACCGTCACACGCTTCATCTCGATTCCATCCCTGATTCTGGTTGTCGTTGCCACACGCCCCAGGCGGCGGCGGAGAGGACGAGGACGGCGACGGCGCCGGCCTCGATGCCGAAAGCGCCACCACTCAGCCACGCCGGTCCCGACGGTACACCGTCGTATCCGGGCACGTCGGCGATGTCGAGCCCGCTCACCGCGACGTCGGCCGGCCCTGCCAGCGCCCAGTTCCACCCGAGGTGGGCGCCGATCGCCGGCCAGAGCGACCCCGTGCGGAGCACGAGGGCGCCGAGGAAGAGTCCGGCCGCGGTGACGCCCGCCACCGCCATCGGACCCGCCCCGGGATTCGCCCCGTGCAGGAGTCCGAAGACCACCGAGGTGAGGACGAGCGCGGCCCCAGGGCCCAGCACGACCGCACTCACCACGAGAAGGTAGCCCCGCAGCAGCACCTCCTCGGCGGCCGCGGGAATCGCGAGGAAGGCCAGGGCCCGCACCGACTCGCCCAGCCACGCTCCCGCCGAGAAGACCGCCCCGTCGGGCACCCACCGCACCCCGCCGGCGAGCGCGACGATGCCCAGCACGACGCCGGCCACGACCGCCCCCGCCGCCACCCCCGCGGCCACTTCGAGGCCCGCCCGCCATTCGAGGGCAAGCCCCAGCTTCGAGGAGGGGTACCCGTCCCACCGCAACAGTGCCCACCCGGCGACGACCCCGCCGAAGCCCGTCGCCCAGGCGCCGGCCAGAAGGTCACCGCTCGGGAGGAAGACCCCGGCCGTGACCGCCAGCCCCGCGGTGAGCACACCGAAGAGGACGACCCGCAGGAGGAGGTCGACGACCCCGAGGGTGCGGGGCTCGGCAGGAGGCACCGTCGGACCGGCGGGGCGCTCAGCGCCGCTCGACGGAGAGGGCCACCGCATTCCCCCCGCCGAGGCAGAGGGTCGCGAGGCCGGTCGCGGCGTCGCGCTGCTCCATCGCCGAGAGGAGCGTCGCCAGGATCCGGGCCCCGGAGGCGCCGATCGGATGCCCCAGCGCCACCGCGCCCCCGTGCACGTTCACCCGCTCCTCGTCCATCCCGAGTTCGCGCATGTCGGCGATGGCCTGGACCGCGAAGGCCTCGTTGACCTCGACGAGGTCGTAGTCGCCGATCGTTGCGCCCTGCTTCTCCATCAGCTTCCGCACGGCCACGACCGGCGCGAGAAAGAGGTCGCGCGGCTCGGTGCCTCCGGCGGCGTACCCCGTGATCACACCCTCGATGCGGAGCCCGTGCGCGTCGGCGAAGGCCCGGGAGCAGACCACGAGGGCCGCCGCCCCGTCGTTCAGCCCCGGGGCGTTGCCGGCCGTCACGACCAGTTCCTCGATGCCCGCGGGGGCGTCGTTGGGGAAGGCCGGGCGGAGGCGCGCCAGCGCCTCGAGCGAAGTGTCGCGGCGAGGCGACTCGTCGGTATCGACCACCGTCTCACCCCGGCGCCCCGCGATCGTCACCGGAACGATCTCGCGCTCGAAGCGGTCCTCGTCGATCGCCGCGACCGCCTTCTGGTGCGAGCGGAGCGAAAAGGCGTCGGCGTCGGCGCGGCTCACCCCCGAGGTCGAGGCGGTGTGCTCGGCGTGCCCTCCCATGTGGCAGTTGCCGAAGGAGCACCACAGACCGTCGTGAACGAGGCCGTCGACGAGGGTCTGGTCACCGAACTTCACCCCGGAGCGGATCCCGCGCAGGAAGTGCGGCACGTTGGACATCGACTCCATCCCCCCGGCGACCGCCACCTGGAGATCGCCGGCCCGGATCGCCTGCGCGGCGAGCATCACCGCCTTGAGGCCAGAGCCGCACACCTTGTTGATCGTGACCGCCGGTACCGTAGCCGGAATTCCGCCCCCGATCGCGGCCTGACGCGCCGGGGCCTGTCCCGCTCCCCCCTGCACCACGTGGCCCATGATCACCTCGTCGACGGCGCCGGGATCGATCCCCGCCCGCTCGACGGCGGCCCGGATCGCGGTCGCCCCCAGATCGGTGGCCTGGAGGGGAGAGAGCCCGCCGAGAAACCGCCCGATCGGGGTCCGGGCGTAGGAGACGAGGACCGGGGTACGGGCGGGGTCGGACATGGCGATCCACCGGGGGATGAGGGGGAGGGCGAAAAAATGCTTCAG
>CAYORZ010000353.1:0-2419 GCA_964406485.1 uncultured Gemmatimonadaceae bacterium
GGGGGGGCGGGGGGGGGCGGGGTATGGGGGGGGGGCGGCGCGGCGGTGGAGGCGGCGCGCGGGGCACCGCCCCGCGCGGCTCCCGCGGGCGGGGCCCGAAGGGGGGCGGGTCGAAGGGTGGAGGCACCCGGGGTCGAGGTCGGGGGTAACCGAGGCCTGCCCGCGTCGGCCGGAGGGTCGGGCGCGGGGGGCGGCGTTGGCGACGAAGAGGGATGAGCGATGGATTCGATGATCACCGTGGTGGGTGGGGGACTGGCCGGGTGCGAGGCGGCCCTCGGGCTGGCGCAGAGGGGGCACCGCGTGCGCCTGATCGAGATGCGGGGGGTGCGCGGCACGCCCGCGCATCAGACCGACTCCCTGGGCGAGCTGGTCTGCACCAACTCCTTCAAGAGTGAGGACCCCCTCAACGCGCACGGGCAACTCAAGCGCGAGATGCGGCTCCTCGGCTCGGTGCTCCTCCGCTCGGCCGACGAGAGTCGGGTGCCGGCCGGATCCGCCCTCGCCGTGGACCGCCACCTCTTTGCCGGGAGGATGGAGGCGGCCGTAGCCGCGCACCCCGCGATCGAGGTGGTCCGCGCCGAAGTCGCCGCCCTCCCCGACGGTCCGGCCGTGATCGCGACCGGGCCGCTCACCTCCGATGCCCTCTCGGCCGCGATCCGGGGCGCGCTCGGCGACGAGGGACTCGCCTTCTTCGACGCGATCGCCCCCATCGTTCACCGCGAATCCCTCGACGAAACCATCGTCTTCGAGGCAGGGCGCTTCGAGGAGTCGGGCGACTACCTCAACTGCCCCATGAACCGCGACGAGTACGACGCCTTCATCGCGGCGCTCGGAGGGGGGGAGGCCCACGAGGGGCACGACTGGGAGGCGGTCCCCTACTTCGAGGGGTGCCTCCCGATCGAGGTCATGGCCTCGCGGGGTCCCGACACGCTCCGCTTCGGCCCGATGAAGCCGATCGGGCTGATCGACCCGCGCACCGGGGAGCGCCCGTGGGCGGTCGTGCAGCTCCGCCGGGAGGACCGCGCCGGCCAGATGTGGAATCTGGTGGGCTTCCAGACCCGCCTGCGCATCGGCGAGCAGCGGCGGATCTTCACGATGATCCCCGGCCTCGCCGACGCCGAGTTCCTCCGCTGGGGTTCGATCCACCGCAACAGCTATCTCAATTTCCCGGCGCGGCTCAGCGCGCACGGGGGGCTTCCCGACCGCCCCGAGGTGATCTTCGCGGGGCAGCTCACCGGCGTCGAAGGGTACACCGAATCGGCGGCCAGCGGCCAGCTCGCCGCCCTCAATCTCGACCGGATCCTGCGGGGGCTCGCACCGGTGACCCCGCCGGCGACGACGATGCTCGGTGGGCTCTACCGCTACCTCCGCGAGAGCGCGCCCGACCACTTCCAGCCGATGAATTCCAACTGGGGACTCGTCGACCCCCTGGAAGGGCGGCGAATCCGCGACAAGACCGAGCGCCGGCGACGGATGGCCGAGCGCGCCCACACCGACTTTCTCGCCTGGTTGGCCGGGATCGGTGTCGAGCCGGCGGTCGACCCGGCCACCCTGGCGGCGCCGGGCGCCCGGCCGTCGGCGGGGGTGTCGACGCCGGCATGAGTGGGCATGGCGTCGGGAGGGGGCGGGACGCCCAGGCCCGGGCCTTCCTGCGCCACCTCGCCGACGAGCGCAACCTGAGCGTCCACACGGTCACGGCCTACCGCGGCGACCTGGCCGACTTCACCCGCTTCCTCACCGACTACTACGGGACGGAGGAGTGGGGGTGGGAGACCGTCGACCGCCTCACCCTCCGCTCCTTCCTGGGGTCGCTCGAGCGCCGGGGGCTCGCCCGCCGCACCACGGCCCGCAAGCTGTCGGCCCTGCGCACCTTCTTCGCCTTCCTCCACGTGGAGCGGGTCGTCGAACGCGACCCCACCCGCCATCTCCGCAGCCCGCGAGGGGAGCGCTCCCTCCCCGGCGTCCTCGGACGGGGTGAGATGGAGGCGGTCTTTCGCGTGGCCGAGGCCCGCGCGGCCGAAAACACCCTGCAGGGGACCCGCGACCTCGTGATCCTGGAAGTGCTCTACGGGAGCGGGGTCCGGTTGTCCGAGCTCCATGCCCTCGATCGGTCCGACCTCGACCTGGTCTCGGATCAGGTCAAGGTCGAGGGAAAGGGGCGGAAGGAGCGCGTCGTCCCCCTCACCCCTCCGGCTGTCCGTGCGGTGCGGCGCTACGAACTCCGGCGCGACGAGACCCTCTCCGCGGCCCGTCGTCCCGACCGCCGGGCGTTTCTCGTCAACCGGTCGGGGCAGCGTCTCTCGCGGCGCAGCATCCAGCGGATCGTCCACTCCCTGATCGAGGAGGGCGGGGGAGGGGAGGGCGCCGGCGCGCACGCGCTCCGCCACACCTTCGCCACCCACCTCCTCGACGGTGGCGC
>CAYORZ010000354.1:0-2407 GCA_964406485.1 uncultured Gemmatimonadaceae bacterium
TCAGGAACCAGGTGGGCGCGGTATAGCGGTGGAGGGCGTCGGGTGCCTCGTAGCCGGTGGGTTCATGGTGGTCGGCCGCCACCCGGTTGTAGGCACCCGAGACCACCACGTCGTGCCCCGGAGCGGGGGCGAAATTCAGCTTCGCGAACACCTTGCCCTCGGTACGGTCCTCCGTGAAGGGGGTGAAGTGGCTCTCGATGCCGTTCAGGTGGTTGAGGGCGTTCGATCTCTGCCGGGTGAAGATGCCCGAGAGGTAGTAGTGGAGCCGTCCCGGGATCAGGGGACCCCGCACCTCCCCTTCGACGTCCTGCCGGTGGACGACTTCACGGCCGATCTCGGTGTCGACCAGGTTGGAGGCGTTCAGCGCGCCGTCCTCGAAGTTCGTGCGCAGCATCCCCTGGAAGTCGTCGGTACCGCGCTTCGTGACGATATCGATCAGCCCGCCCTGGAAGCCGCCGTGCTCGGCGCCGGCCCCCAGTCCCAGGACGCTCACCTCCTCGATCCAGTGGATGCTGGGCTCGAGGGCGTCGCCACCGACGCCCGGGTGGTTGGCCGACAACCCGTCCAGGCGGAAGGAGTTGGCCTGGAAGTTCGCCCCGCCCCAGACGTGGCCGGGACGCGCCCCCGGGGTGAGGGCGATGAGGTCGCGGGCCTGGCGCGCGAGGGGCAGCATCTGGATGGCCACCTCGTCGAACCGGCTGCTGAACTCGGTGTCCTCGAACTCGATGCGGACCCGGTCGCTGAGCACGGTGAGTCCTTCCAGATCGAAGGCTTCGCGCCGGAGTTCGACCTCCACGGTGGTGGTCTCACCCGCGACCACCCGGACCGAGCGGGACTCCTGGCGGAAGCCGAGGGCCATCACGACCACCTCGAATTCCGTGGCCGGCAACCCGGTAAAACGCACCTCGCCCGCGGCGCTGGTCTGCCGTTCGACGAGAACCTCGTCGAGGAGGGTCAACTGGACGACCGCCCCCGCCAGGGGGAGGGAGTCGCCCACCACCCGAACCACCAGCGTGGCGGGCTGGGCGGCGGCGGGCCCGGCCAGGAGCAGGCCGATCACGACGAAAAGGAGTCGTGATCCCGCCCGGCGACGAGCGAGGCGGGCCCGGGGGGTATTCCCGCCGCGGGGGCGGAGGCCCGCCACGGAGCGTTCGGGGTGAATCATGGTCGATCGCGGTCCCGGAATGGAGGTGGGCATGGAATATGCGACGACCCCATATTGCACGCCAACAGCCCCGTTCCGATGGCCCGCTGCCCGGCGTGATGTCGCTCTCACCACCACCATCCTGCTCCCCATGCCACGATCCCTTTCCGCCCCCCTTTCCCCCCTGCTCCTGGCATTCGCCCTGACCACGGCGGCGTGCTCCGACGCGCCCACCGACCCGGATCCCGAGATGGAGCTCACGCCGGCGCAGGCCGATCTGGACGTGGGCGAGACCCTCTCGATTTCGGCCGCCCTCATGGGGCTCTCGACCTCGGAACTCACCTGGGAGTCGGATTGCGGACGGCTCGACGCCGCCGGGACGGTCGCATTGCTGACGGCCCGTTGGGCGCCGGCCGACTGCACCGTGACGGCCCGCAGCGTGGCCGACCCCACCATCTCGGCCACGACCGAGATCCGCATCCACCCTGTGTCGGCCGCAGACAACCTCCTCGCCCCGGGCACCTTCGACCGGGGCCTCGCCCCTTTTTCGCCCGTCTCGGGGCAGGAGGCGCAGGCGCGGTGGAGTGACGATGACGCCCGGGGCGCACCGGGATCGGGGTCGGCCCGCATCAGCCACCCCTTCGACGGCGACGGCGGCACGCTCGCCGTGATGGACTTCTGCTTCACCCCCGAGCCCGGGGCCACCTACCGGCTGGGGGGACAGGCCCGCCTGCTCCACGACGAGCCGGGGGCCCAGGTGCTGATCAGCGCCCGCGTCTTCAGCAACGACTGCGTCCTCTTCGAGGAGTACCTCGGGCACGGCACCTTCGCCGCGGGGAGCGTGGAGTGGGAGACGGGGGCCTTCACCTTCCGCGCCCCGGCAGGGGGAACCGACCCGGTCCGCATCACCGTGGGGATCCACAAGGCCGAGGGACTCGACACCGACGTGGCCGCCCTGGTCGACGACCTCTTCCTCGTCCGGATCGAGTGACGCCCCACCCCTCCACCTCGGCGCCCGCTCCCCCTACCTTGGGGGCCATGCCTTCCACACTCGCCGAAGAGGTCCGACGCCGCCGGACCTTCGCCATCATCTCGCACCCCGATGCGGGGAAGACCACGCTCACCGAGAAGCTGCTCCTCTACGGGGGGGCGGTGCACCTCGCCGGGTCGGTCAAGGCCCGCCGGGCGCAGCGTCACGCCACCTCCGACTGGATGGAGATGGAGCAGCAGCGGGGCATCTCGGTGACGTCGTCGGTCCTCCAG
>CAYORZ010000355.1:0-2404 GCA_964406485.1 uncultured Gemmatimonadaceae bacterium
GGGTCGTCGCGCGGGAGGTCGACGCCCTCGGGGGACTCATGGGGCGGGCGACCGACGCCACCCGGATCCACTTCCGCATGCTGAACCGGGGCCGCGGGCCGGCCGTCTGGGGTCCGCGGGCCCAATGCGATCGGAGCCTCTACCCCCGGGCGGTACGCGCCCGGCTCGAGGAACTGCCCGCCCTGCGCTTCCGGCAGGGGCGGGTCGACGGTCTCGTGCTCGGAGGCCCCGACGGGCGGACCGTGGAAGGGGTCGTGCTGGCGACGGGCGAGACACTTCGCGCGCGGGCCGTCGTGGTGACCGCCGGAACCTTCCTGCGGGGGCGGATCCACCGGGGGGCGGGGGCGGGGGTCGGGGGCGGCCGTGCCGGCGAGCCACCCTCCGAGCACCTCGCCCAGGCACTCGAGCGGCTGGGGTTCGAGATCGGGCGCTTCAAGACGGGGACTCCTCCGCGGCTCGACGGGCGCTCGGTCGACCTGGCCGCGCTCGAAGTCCAGGAGGGCGATGGGGAGGACTACCGCTTCTCGGCGTACCAGCCGGAACGCGTCCCGGAACAGCGCCACTGCTGGATCACCTGGACGGGACCCGCCCTTCGGGAGGTGGTCGAGCGGAATCTGCACCGAAGCGCGACGTACGGGGGCGAGATCGCGGGCAAGGGGCCGCGATACTGCCCGTCGATCGAAGACAAGGTGCTGCGCTTTCCCGACGCTCGCCGCCACCAGGTCTTCCTCGAGCCGGAGGGGCTCGACACTTCCGAACTGTACGTCAACGGGCTCTCGACGTCGCTTCCTCCCGAGGTCCAGGAAGAGATGGTGCACGCGGTCCCCGGGTTGGAGCGCGCGCGGATCACGCGCCTGGGGTACGCGGTCGAGTACGACTACTTCCCGCCGCATCAGCTGCACCACACGCTGGCGGTCCGCTCGATGACCGGGCTCTACTTCGCGGGGCAGATCAACGGGACCACGGGGTACGAGGAGGCGGCTGCGCAGGGGGTGGTGGGCGGAGCGAATGCGGCGTTGCACGCCCTGGGGAGGCCGGCGTGGACGGTGGAGCGGGACGAAGGGTACATCGGGGTGTTGATCGACGACCTGGTGACCCGCGGCGTGGACGAGCCGTACCGCCTTTTCACTTCACGCAGCGAGTTCCGGCTCCTTCTGCGTCAGGACAACGCGGTGCGGCGCCTGGGTCCGGTCGCGGCCGGCCTCGGGCTCCTGACGTCGAGCCAGCGTGCGGCGCTGGAGGCGCGGCTGGAAGAAGAGGATGCCGCGCGGCGGTGGTTCGTGGAGACCCGGCTCGGTCACGAGGTGGCGGGCGGGGTGGTCGAGCGCGCAGGGGGGGAGTGGAGAGGAGGCTCCACCGTCGCGGCCGACCTCATCACCCGCCCCGAGGTGGACGGGAAAGACCTCGTGCGCACGGTCGAAGCTACACCACCGGCATGGCTCGACAGCCCGGCCTTCCACTCCGTCGTGGTGGAGCTCAAGTACGCGGGGTACGTCGCCCGGGAGCGGGAGCGCGCTGCGGTGCTGCGGAGCCGGGCAGCCTTCCGGCTTCCCGCAGAGCTCGACTACGCCGAACTCCGCTCCCTTTCGATCGAGGCCCGGCAGAAGCTGGCAAGGATCCGACCTGCCACGATTGCTCAGGCGGGACGGATCCCCGGGGTATCGCCCGCCGACCTGCAGAACCTCGTGATGGAGGTCCGTCGGCGCGGCAGAGAGGCTGGCCTCGCCGAGAGAGGGTCTGCCACCGGGGACGCACATGCTGGCGCGGTGTCCGTAAGTCTCAGCGGAACAAGGAGTTAGGGCAAGAGGAGGGCCTCCTGTCTGCCCATGGACGGGGTGTCGCCCGGATCCGCGGGGCGGTTTTTAACAGAATTGATTTCCGTGGGGTTGGGGGGGTATCGCCCCGCTGAAAGGAGCCGGAGCTACGGGGAGCCCACCCTGCGGGGGGAGGGCCCCTGACGGGGCGGAGAGTCCAGGTCCCACCCCACGATTCTCGGATCTCGCCCATCGAGCCCTGCTGCGCCTCGTCGGTATGCTTCGCGAGAAGTCACGCTGCCCCGCCTTGACGGTGTGTGCCACACGACAGATGCGGCCGACACCAATGTTCCGGATCTCCCCCGACACCCCGCGGCACGCTTCGTTGTACGTTCCACGTGAAACACCCCGCGTTCCCCTTGTCGGCATGTTCCACGTGAAACCACACACCTCCGCCTGGCGACCAAGTCCCACGGTTTCCGGATCTCCCCCGGACTCCCCGCGCCCCGCCAGGTGGTCTGTTCCGAGTGAAAGACCCGCTGCCGAGTCCTGCCTGCACGGTACGCGCGAACCCCGCTGCGCCGTCCCGTCGGCGGCTCCACGCGGACCCCGGCGCTCCGCCCCGTCGGTGTGTTCCACGTAGAACAGCG
>CAYORZ010000356.1:0-2383 GCA_964406485.1 uncultured Gemmatimonadaceae bacterium
GCGCCGAGGGCGCGGAGCACGTCGGCCACGGTCGAGGCCGGCTCGTCGGTCGACATCGTCCTCACGGGGACCGATCAGCAGGGCGACTCCCTCCGCTTCGCCATCGTGACGGCTCCCTCGCACGGAACCCTCGGTCCGATCGTTCCGCTCGGCCCGTCAACCGCACGGGTGACCTACACACCGGCACCCGGTCATGAGGGGGCCGACCTCTTCACCTTCACTGTCTCCGACGGCGAGCACGTCTCCGATCCGGCCACCGTCGCGATCACCGTGACCGCGGCCCCCGACACGCCGCCCGTGGTGGTCGACCTGCCCGTCGAGGACTTCGTGACCCACGGCAACGTGCCGCTCGAGGTGGCGGCCGTGCGCACCGCGCCCCGGGCCGTCCACGTCACCGGAACCCTCCTCGACAACTTCATCGACCTCGACGGCGACGGCCTCACGGCCTCCCTCGCCCCGGGGTCGGTGAGCGCCGGAGCCACCGTCGTGGTCCACCCCGACGGCACCTTCATCTACGAGCCCCCGGCAGGGCAGACGGCCGACGACACCTTCGACTACGTGGTGACCGACGGCACCACCCCGATCACCCGCACGGTCACGATCACCTTCGACACGCCGATCTGGTTCGTCGACGGTGCTGCTTCCGGACCGTCGGAAGGCACGGCGGGCGCCCCCTTCCTCACGCTGGCCGAGGCCGCGGCGGCCTCGGGACCCGGAGAGATCATCGTCGTCGCGCCCGGTAACACGGCCACCACCCCCCTCGACGGGGGCTTCACCTTCCAGTCCGAACAGCAGCTGATCGGTGAGCAGGAGGGGGTGGTGACGTCTCGCGGAACGATCATCGCCCCAACGGCCGGGGCGGCACCGGTGATCACCCACTCCGCCGGCGACGCCCTCACCCTCGCCCCGAGAGCCGTGGTGCGGGGCATCACCGTCGAAGGAGCGGCCGGTGCAGCGATCGCCGGAGCGGGGGTGGACGGGTCGACGATCGAACGCGCCACCCTGCGCGACGTCGGCGGAGCCGCCATCGACCTCGACACTCCCTCGGGGACGTGGACGTTCACCGAGGTCACCGTGGTCGATCCCGCCGGAGGCGGATTCCACCTCGATGGAGGCACCGCCACGATCGAGGCCGCGCTGGCGATGGAAACGAGCGCCGGACCCTCCATCCGGATCCAGGGAGTGACCGGAGGCTCGGTCACGTTCACGGCCTCGCTCGACGCCGGAGGAGAGGGGATCCGGGTGACCGGCAATTCCGGTGGCACCTTCACCTTCGCCCAGACGACGCTCGACGTGCGCCCCGTACCGACCATCCCGGGGGTGGTGCTCGACAACAACGACGGGGCCACGCTCGCCTTCACCGGTGGCGCCCTCGACGTCGCGACCGAGGGGGCGACGGCCCTTCTCGCCACCGGGGGTGGGGTGCTCACCATCACCGGTGACGACAACCGGGTGGTCGCGGACCAGGCCCGCGCCATCCGGGTTCTCGACACGGCGCTCGGTGCCGAAGGGCTCCGCTTCCGCGAGGTCACGGCGGCAGATGCCGACTACGGAATCCTCGTCGAGAACGCCGGAGTCGGCCCGTTCGAGATCACCGGCGATGCCTCCCCCGGTAGCGGCGGGACGATCGCGAACATGTCGGGCGACGGGGCCCTCTTCCGCGGCACCGGTCCGGTGCGCCTCCAGGCGATGGTGATCGGCGACGGGAGCGTCGAGCCGGGAGACCCCCCCACCGCCGCGAGCACGATCGGGGGCGCAGGAGTGCGCGCCGAGGGTCTGGAGCCGGGAGCCGTGCTGCAGGTCATGGACATGCACATCGCGGATACCGGCGAGGCCGGCATCGCCGTCGCCGATGTCGATCATGTGATCGTGCACTCCTCCAGCATCATGGACAACGCCGGGTGGGGTGTGGATTTCGGAATCGACGGACTCGACGGGACCGCCGAGATCGTGTCGACCACCATCGACGGATTCATCACGGGCGGCATCCGCCTGGAGCAGACGGAAGGGGCACCGACCCTGGTTCTCGACCTCTCGGAGGTGGTGAACAGCCAGGACGAAGCCCCCGGTCTGCTCCTCCGGGCATCGGGGTCGGCCACGCCCCGCGTCGAGGTCGGCAACATGACCAGCATCCGGAACGTCGACGGCTCGGCGATCTCCATCGAAGTGGTCGACGACGCCCGGCTGGATCTCGAGGTGGAGGATGGCCTCTTCGACGGGTCGAACGCGCCCCTCGGGGCCATCCTGGCCGACGTGCAGGGCGCGGGCGAACTCCGCGCCTCCATCCATCGCACCACCATCATGAACGCCAGCGGGTCAGCGGTGATGGTGGATCAGGGCGCCGCCTCGACCGGGATCGTCGAGGTGACCATCGACGAACTCG
>CAYORZ010000357.1:0-2382 GCA_964406485.1 uncultured Gemmatimonadaceae bacterium
CCGCCATCGCCCGGTCCAGGGCGGCGGCGAAATGGCGGCGGCGGTTTCTGGAGAGGCGGGTGCGGGTGGTGTCGAGCCAGTGTTCGAACGAGGCGTTCCCGGTGGAGGTCACGAGTCGCAGCGGGTGGCCGAGGCCGGGCTCGACATCGTGGGCGTCGGTGGGGAGGCAGGGGACGATCACGTCGCCCCGCCGTTCGAGCACCGGGGTGGGGTGCGGTCGGTTGATGGCGTAGATCAGCTGCCGGAGCCGGTGCCGGGTTTCGGCGGTCTCCCCCTCTTCCCAGAGGAGCCAGCTCACCTCTTCCCGGGTGACCGGGTCGGGGGCCGATGCGTAGACGATGGCAAGGAGCCGGCGCTGAGCAGGTGTCAGCGCCGGCTGAACCTCGCCCGCGACCACCAGAGGACCGCCAAAGAGACGAACGAACGTGTCGGTCACCACCGGCCTTCCTTGTGGACAGGATCTGACCGGAACATTCGGCTTCGTCACAGCCCGTGCAACTCAGGCGAGCGGAGGGGACTCGCCGTCGACGGTGCGTCGCGCCCGGGCCGTCTGCTCGGGCAGACCGATGCGCCCCGGCCCGTCCGCCCGCTCGGCCCGCTCCCGGTCCGAAAGGTCCACCGGATCGGAGGGGTGGTCCGGAGAGCGAGGTGCCGAGGTGGTTGCCGGGTAGAGGATCGCGGCCAACTCGTCGGAGAACCCCCCCTCTCGCGCCTCCTTCCGCAACCAGGTCTCGAGGAGCCACTCCCAACCGAGGCGGGGGCGCACCTCACTCGGGCGCACCCCCACCAACCGCTTCATCTGGTTGCTGAGGGCGAAGCCATCAGGGTAGCCGAGCGAACGGGCGATCCGGGCCAGCTGTTCCTCCGATCCCTGGAGCCTCAGCGTCGCGCGCAGCACTCGAGCGAGATGCAGCCAGTGGCTGGGCACGGGGAGCCCCTGCTTCGTGAAGCGCCGTCCGAGGGCCCTGCGAGACAGGTAGACGCCTCGCGCCAGCGCGTTCACCGACCGGATCTCGGCCGACATCTCGATGACCCGTCGCAGCAGGCGACGGACGTCGAGTTCGAGGGGGAGTCCCCGCCACCGCAGGTAGTCGATCACCGCCGCGGCAAGGTCTTCGGGAGGGGCGGCGAGGAGGACCCGGAGGTCGTCGGTCGACGGCTCCTCGTGGTACGGGAGGACCGCCGTCGGTCGACAGAACTCGATCATCCGCAGGACCTCGTCCTTGTCGGTGACCCCGTCGGCGGGAGGGAGGATCGCCACGAGGCTGAGTCCCGCGGGCCGAAAGCGGACGGCCTGGAACTGCCCCTCGCTCCGCCGGCTGGGCATCGACCAGACCATCGATGCTCCGGTCCTGCCGATCGAACGTGTGAGTCCCCCGATCTCCAGCACGGGCTCGAGGCGCCGGTAAGGGGGGCGAAAGAGGTGGATCGAGCCCTGCGATGTGGTAGTCATCGAGCCTCCGACGGTGGGGGGGTGTCTGTGTCCGCCACACTCCGCCCAGACTCTCATCGATCCGTCATCGCACCCGATCACCAGTCACGCGCAGGGGAGGCAGCCGCGAGGGGCCCCGAGTTGCCCCCGGGGTCTCCCCTTGCGCCTTCCCCCGTCCGATGGTGTATATGGAATTCCAGTTCTCTATCGGCAGGAAGAACCCGGGAGGAGTCGGATCCATGGATGTCGCGCAAACCCCGTCTGATCTGGACGATCTCGTCCGGGCTCCGAAGCAGGAGCGCTCTCGCGAGACGCTGAACCGGATCGTGGAGGCAGCCCTCGTTCTCATCGACGAGAGGGGGGTCGACGGCGCATCGGTGCACGACATCACCCGGAGGGCGGGCGCGTCGGTCGGGTCGTTCTATGCCCGATTCCGCGGAAAGGAGGAGCTGCTCCGCTACCTCGAGGTCCGCCTCTGGGGAGACGCAACGGAGCGGTGGCGCGCCCACTTCGAGGACCACGAGTGGGGCGCGCTCGACCTCGCGGCCCTGGTGGCCGCCCTGGTTCGGCTCCTCATCGACGTGCACCGGGGCGGGGCACGCCAGCGCCGCATCCTGGAGGCCCGCCACGGTCCGGGGTCGGGTTCCGAGGCCGCACAAGCCTTCGAGCGCATGCTGGACGCCGACATGCGCACGCTGCTGCTCCGCCACGAGGCGAAGATCGCCCACCCCGATCCCCCCGTGGCGGTCGCCCTGGGGATCGCCGCCGTGCGTGGCGTCCTCCGGCTCCGTGACGCCGATGCACTCCACTCCCCTTCCCTCGAAGAACTCGACGACGAGGAGTGGGCGGAAGCGCTCACCGCCCTCTGCCTCACCTGGCTCACCGGAGGAGGCGGGACCGGCGAGGGCGGCGAGCAGGTGGACTTCTTCGAGATCTGGGGATGACCCACC
>CAYORZ010000358.1:0-2366 GCA_964406485.1 uncultured Gemmatimonadaceae bacterium
TCTCTTCCCCCGATTCCGGGCGGCGGACGACCACGTGGCTTCCCGGGACGCCGGCGGCGTGGAACCAGAGATCGCGGGGGCGGGCGATCCTGAGCGAAAGGGTGTCGTTGTCGCGGGCGCTGCGCCCGACCAGGACCGTGAAGCCGTCCACCTCGTGCACCCGTGCCACCGCCTCCGGATCGGGCGGCCCCCGCCTAGAAGCCACCGCCCCCGCCTCCTCCCCCGCCCCCTCCGCTGAAGCCCCCTCCGCCAAATCCGGAGCTCGACGACGAGGAGCGCGGCGACGAGACCATCGCCGCCGAGGTGCTGCGGGCCACCGAATCGAGACTCGAGACGAGGTGGGTCGGCGAATGGAGCCCCATCGTGGCCTGGCCGACGTACCACCCCCCGAGCCGCAACTCCTCGGCCGAATACATCTGTTCGAAGGCCCGGGCCCACTGCTTCTCGACCTGCAGCGCCATCGCCCACGGAAGGTAGGCCTCGAACTGCTCGGGCCCCCGGATCATCCGGCGGAAGCGATCCGACTCCACCCGCTCCAGGAACTCCTCGAAGCCGAGAATCTCCTCCCGCTTCCGGGCCCCCGCCTCGGTTCGCGCCGGCATGATCAGCCCGAAGAGAAAGACCGGAATCGCGGCTCCGACCCCCCCCACGATGGCGGCGGTGGGGGCGGCCCCGGCCCGCACCGCGAAGAAGAGGCCCACGCCGGTAGCGATCACCCCGACCGCCACCGCCATCCCCACGTAGCGGCTCACCACCGTCTCGGGCCGCTCCTCGTAGTAGCCGTCGGCGATCAGCCGGGCGAAGACCGCCTCGCGGATCGCGGAAAGGTGCTTGTAGAAGCGGTCTTCGAGGTCGCTGGTCTCGACGACGGTCCCCGTCCCGAAGATCCCGCGGAGCAGGCGGGCCTCGTACTCCTGCACCGGGTCCGGGGCGGCGTCCTCCCTGACGAAGCGATACTCCGGGCGGGAGAGCATGCGGCGGAGACGGCTCTGGGGCTTTTCCTCGATCCTGAGGTGACCGCGGATGGCAAGGTCGATCAGGGTGGCCGTGATGTCGCGCATGTCGACGGCGTTGTCGACGAGGGTACCGGCCGTGCCCGGGGTCAGTCCCTCGGGGGGCTCGTAGCGGGGCGTGATCGGGAGTGCCTCGGGATCCTTTCCCCGCGCGAGCCACCGTCGCCACATGAAGACGAGGGTGAGGAGCGGCAGGAAGAGCGGCCAGTTGTCGGCGAGGAACCACCCGACCCGGTCGAGCGTGGTGGGGCGGGCGATCACTCCGGAGTCCCACCCGATGACCACCGTCATCCCTTCGCGAAAGGCGAGGTCGGAGACCTCGAAGCGGTAGCCGTCGGCCGTCTCGGCGATGGTGGCGTCGTTCTCCCTCGACCCCCAGGCGCCCGTGTACGCGGCAACGCGCCGTCCGGTGGTCCCGTCGGGGAGGATCACCCGGGCCACGGCGTGCCGGATCGGTACCTCCCAGTCGTTGCCGGTGACGTTCCAGTACAGTTCGTCGTGGGTCTCGAAGAAGCGCAGTGCGCGGCGGGCCTCGTAGCGCAGGGTCACCGTCTCGGTACGATCGGCGGCGTCGGGCACCCAGACCTTGACCACACGATTTCGGCCTTCGCGCGAGACCTCGTACTCGAGGGGCGTTCCGGCCCCGTCGACCACGCCCGCGATGTCGAGGACGACCCGGGTGCGGAAGCCGCGGGAGTCCTCGAGTTCGACCGGAATCGACCGGAAGATGCCATTCCATCGCCCGTCGAACCGGAAACGGAGGTGCTCGACCACCTCGAGGGTGGCGTCGTCACGGACGGTGATGACCGCGTCGAACTCCTCCAGGGTGAGGGTCCGCTGCTGCCCCTCGAGGACCGTCGGACGTCCAGCGAATCCGAGCCCGATGACCAGGAGGGCGACGCAGATGACCCGGGAGTTCACGAACCCGCCTGCCCCCGTCAGGCGTCCCGTCCGAAGTCGACCTCGGGGGCCTGCCGCTCCCCGATCTCCGCTTCGAAGAAATCGCGCGCGCGGAAGCCGAAGGTGCGGGCGACGAGGTTCGTGGGGATCACCCGGATCCTGGTGTTGTAGTCCCGGACCACGGCGTTGTAGTAGCGGCGCGACTTCTGGATGTCGTCCTCGAGAGAGGCGAGGGAGTCCTGGAGACGGCCGAAGTTCTCCGACGCCCGCAGCTGCGGGTAGTTCTCGACCAGGGCGAAGAGCGACTTGAGCGCGCCGGTGAGCATGTTTTCGGCTTCGGCGCTCGCGGCCGGCCCCGTGGCGTTCATCGCCCGCGACCGGGCCTCGATCACGGCCTCGAAGGTCCCCTTCTCGTGGCCGGCATACCCCTTCACCGTCTCGACGAGGTTGGGG
>CAYORZ010000359.1:0-2365 GCA_964406485.1 uncultured Gemmatimonadaceae bacterium
ACGCGGGCGAAGAGGGCGAGGACGGCCGTGTGACCCGGCGGGTACACCGAGCTCCACCCCTCGGCGGTCCAGACGCCGTTGACCCCGTTGCGGAAGGCGGGGTCGAAGGGCCAGGCGTCGGCGAGGGCGCCGCCGGCGACGAGGTGGGCGTGGCGGAGCTGGATGAGTTCGTCGGCGAGGGTCACGCGCCCCGAGAGCAGGAAGTGGTGGACGGCGCCCGCCGCCGCCCCCGCCACCACTCCGCACCCCGCGATCCAGGCGCGGGGCGAGATGGCCGTCAGCCCCCGGGCGGTGGCGCTCTCCCACCGCCGGGCGCGCTCCAGCCCGCCCGTCTCGCCGCTCCGGCTCCGTACGCCCACGAGGACCACCACGAAGGCGGCGACGGCCAGGGCGACCAGCGTGCCCGTCCAGCTCGCGCTCTGGAGGGTTTCGGCCTCGACGCGCATGCGGGCGGCCGGCACCCCTCCGCGCTCCTCCGTGAGGAGCCGGTGCAGGGGGGCCCAGGCACCGGCCAGGAGGAGCAGACCGAAGAGCCGCCATCCGAAGGCGTGCAGTCGCGGACGAGTCATGGCGGAAAATCTGCTCCGCCCCGGGTGGCGCGGCCAGAGCAATTGCCTCGACTCGCCGCCCGGCATACCCTCCCCATGCATGCGACCCCGTTCCCGCTCCATCCTGCTCGACCCGCGAGAGGTGCTTCGCTGGGTCTTCCTGGCGCGTCTCGCCCTCCTGCTCGCCATCGTGATCGGCGCGATCGTGGGGTCGGCGGGCACCCCGGGGATCACGGCGGTGCGGGTCGCCATCGGCACCCTTGTGCTCGCCCTCGTCGTCACCGCCGCCTCGTGGGTGCGGGTGCGGCGGAGTCCGTTGCCCCCCGACCGCCGCTTCCTGGCGGCGCAGGTGGTCTTCGACGTCCTGGTCGTCACCATCGTCGTCCACCTCACCGGGGGTCCGACGAGCGAGTTCTCGCCGATCTACATCCTGGTGATCACCGAGGCGGCGCTCCTCCTTCCGCTGCCGGGGGGCGTCCTCACCGGGGTCCTCGCCTCGGTCGTCTTCGCGATCGACGCCGTCTGGGTCCTGGGCGGACAGGTCAACGGCGCCCTCGCCCTGCAGATCGCCCTCTTCACGGCGGTGGCCGTGGCGATCGGGGTGCTGGGCGACCGGCTGCGCCGCACCGGCCTGCGGCTGGGCGCCGTGGAGTCGGCCCTCGAACAGCTCCGCCTCGACACTTCGGTGATCCTCGACACCCTGGCCACCGGGGTGCTGACCGTCGACGACCGCGGCCACCTCATGTATCTGAATCCCGCCGGCGCCCGCCTGCTCGGGATCGATGCGGAGGAGTGGACAGGGCAGGCAGTGATGGCGCGCCTCGACGTGCTCGCCCCCGGCTTCGGCGAGGTGCTCCGCCGCTCGGTCGAGGAAGGGGTCCCCGAGCGGCGCTTCAAGACGCAGATGGAGCGCGAAGGGCGGCGCCTCACCGTGGGGGTATCGACCACGGTCATGGATCGCGGCACGCGCGGACCGTACTCCGCCACCGCCCTCTTCCAGGACATCACCCAGCAGGAGGCGCTCGCCCTTCTCACCCGCCGTGCCGACCGCCTCGGGGCGGTGGCCGAACTCAGCGCCTCGCTCGCCCACGAGATCAAGAATCCTCTCGCCTCGATCCGCTCCGCCGTGGAGCAGCTGGGGCGAGGGGTGCCCGAACCCGCCGATCGCGAAGTCCTCGAACGCCTCGTGCTCGGCGAGTCCGACCGGCTGAGCCGGCTCCTCAGCGAGTTCCTCGACTTCTCGGGACTCCGGATGGGGCGCCAGCAGCCCCTCGACTTCGGACGTCTCGTGGAACGGGTCGCGGGCGTCGTGCGGCAGCACCCCGATGCCCGCGAGCACGGGGTCGGGATCGTGGCCCGGATCCCGGGGGAACCGGCCATCCTCGCCGGCGACCAGGACCTGCTGCACCGGGCCGTCTTCAACCTCCTGCTCAACGCGGTGCAGTTCGCGGGCGAGGGCGGCACGGTGACCATCGAACTCCAGCGGGCCGCAGGGCGAGAGGTGCCCGGCCCGCCCCCCGTGGCCGGCGCCTGGAAGCTGCGGGTGAGTGATACCGGCCCCGGCATCTCGCCCGACGACTCCCAGCGCATCTTCGACCCCTTCTTCACCACCCGACACGGCGGGAGCGGGCTGGGGCTCGCCGTGGTCCACCGGACCGTGGACGTCCACGAGGGAGCGGTTCTCGTGGGAGACGCACCCGAGGGGGGGGCCGAGTTCACCCTCTTCCTTCCTGCGGAGGACCCGTCATGACCTCTGTCGAGGGAGCCCACATCCTGCTCGTCGACGTCGAGCGCGCGATCCTCGAGACGTTGCAGAT
>CAYORZ010000360.1:0-2362 GCA_964406485.1 uncultured Gemmatimonadaceae bacterium
GCGCCGCTCGGCGAGGACGTTGTGCGCGCGATGATCGACGAGATCCGGGGCGAGGGCGTGACCGAGATGGGCGCGATGATGGGCCGCCTCATGCCCCGCATCCGGGGCCGCTTCGACGGAAAGGAGGCGAGCCGTCTCGTGCGGGAGGCGTTGGACCGGTGACCACGCCCCGGGGTGCGGCGGAGTGAACCGCCACGCCCTCGAGGTCCTCGACCTGCAGCGAACCCTCGACGGGATCGCCGGGCGCGCCGCGAGCGAGCTCGGGCGCGAGCGGGTCCGTGCGCTCCGCCCCCGCACCGGGGCGGCCGAGGTCGCGGCCGAGATCGCGCGGGTGTCGGAGATGATGCACTTCGCCTCCGATCATCCGGGGTGGGCGCTCCCCGCCTTTCCCGATCCGGGACCGGCGCTGGCGCACCTCCGGATCGAAGGCTCGATTCTCGAGCCGGAAGCGGTCTGGGGTATCGGAGTGTTTCTCGAGGCGGCCCGCCTCGGGGCCGAGGCGCTCGACGGGGTGGAAGCCGGTCCTGACGATGGGGACGCCGCCGGCCCGGAGTCCCCGAACCTCGTCGCCCTCCGTATGCGGTTGCCGCGCCTCCCCGAACTCGAGAGCGCGATCGGGAGGGCCGTCGACGCCGAAGGGGCGGTTCTCGATTCCGCGTCGCCGGCGCTGGCCCGCATCCGGGCGTCGCTCCGCTCGGCGCACACGCGCATCGTGCGGATGCTCGAGCGGTACGTGGCGACCCTCCCCGAGCGCTTCGTCGTCGACGACGCGTCGGTGACCGTCCGTGACGGGCGGTACGTGATCCCGGTCCGCCGGGAAGGGAAGGGGGAAGTGGGGGGCGTGATCCACGACGAGTCCGCCACCGGTGCGACGCTCTTCGTCGAGCCCCCTATGGCGATCCAGGCGATGAACGACCTGCGGGGACTCGAACGCGAGGAGCGGGCCGAGATCCACCGGGTGCTCGCGGCGTTGTCGGGGCGGCTGCGCCCCCACCTGGCCGATCTGGAGGACGGGGTCGATGCCCTGGTCGATCTCGACAGCCTGCACGCCCGCGCGCGCGCCGCCCTGGAGTGGCGCGCGGATCCCCCCGAGGTGCTCCCCTCGCCGGCCGCCGGAGTGCGCCTGGTCGGGGCCCGCCACCCCCTCCTCCTCGCCCAGGGAGTCGAGGTGGTGCCCTACGACCTCGAGCTGGCGCCCGACGAGCGCACCCTCGTGGTCACCGGTCCCAATACCGGGGGAAAGAGCGTCTTTCTCAAGGCGGTGGGCCTGCTCACCCTCCTGACCCAGAGCGGCGTGGTGCCCCCGGTGCGTCGGGGCACCCGGCTCCCCGTCTTCACCGGGGTCTTTGCCGACATCGGTGACGAGCAGTCGATCGCCGCGAACCTGTCGACCTTCAGCGCGCACCTCGAACGGCTCCGCGAGATCCTGGAGCACGCCGACGAGGGATCGCTCGTGCTCATCGACGAAATGGGGACGGGGACCGACCCGACCGAGGGGGCTGCCCTCGCCCGGGCGATCCTGGAAGAGCTGACGGCGCGGGGGACGCGGACCGTCGTCACCTCGCATCTGGGGGCGCTGAAGACGCTCGACACCCCGGGGAGTGGGGTGGTCAATGCCAGCCTCCACTTCGATCCCGAGCAGATCCGCCCCACCTACCGCCTCTCGACCGGCCGCCCCGGCCGCTCGTACGGGCTGGCCATCGCGGGGCGGCTCGGCTTTCCGGCCGACGTCCTGGAGCGGGCCAACGCCCTGGTGGCCTCGGGCGAGGCCTCGCTCGACGACCTCCTGGAGCGGCTGGAGGAGCGGGAGCGCGAGGCGGAGGAACTGGTGGAGCGGCTGCGGGGCCGCGACGAGAAGCTCGCCCTCCGGGAGGCCGCGGTCACCGAGAAGGAGGCGGCGATCCGGGAGCGGGAGCGCCACCTCGAGCGGGAGGCGCGTGAAGAAGCCCGGCAGCTCCTTCTCGACGCCCGCGCCGAGGTGGAAGAGGCGATCCGGGAGGTGCGCGAGGCGGGGGCGGCGGCCGTCGATGACGCCGCCCGCGCCGCCCGCCGCCGCGTCGAGGAGGCCGCCCGCCGCCAGCAGAGCGAGGCCCTCCGCGAGCGCGTCGACGCCCGCGCGTTGGGCGGCCTGGAGGTGGGGTCGCGGGTGCGCCTGCCCGGCGGGACTTCGACGGGCCGGCTCGTCGAGTTGCGGGCCGACCGCGCGGTGGTGGAGGTGGGGGGACTCCGGATGGAGGTGGCCGCCGCGGGGCTGGAGACGGTCGCTCCGCCGCGCGATTCCGAGGCAGGAGACGAGCGAGCGGGGCGGGGGGCCCGGGGGGCGGGCGAGGGGTGGAGTGGACCGATGCCCGACGCCTCGCTC
>CAYORZ010000361.1:0-2360 GCA_964406485.1 uncultured Gemmatimonadaceae bacterium
CCAGAAGGGCGAGCGCGCCCACTTCGCGGCGGCGGGTGTGCCAGAGGTGGCGTAGCCCGGCGAGCACGAGCGCGACGAGCAGCGCGCCCGCCCACCCGCCGAGCGGCGCCGCCTCGGGGAGCGCGAGTCCACCCGTCGGCGGGGCGCCCGCTGCCGCTGCCCCGGTCACGGTTCCCACCGTCGGGCCGCGGTCCGCCGGGCTCCCGAGCACCAGCGTGGGCGCGGTGACGAGGGCGGCGGCCACCCCGAAAGCCAGGAGGGCGCGACCGGCTTCGGGCAGCCTGTCGCTGACTACCCGGTAGGCGACGATGGCGGGCAGGAGCGCGAGCGCGTCGCCGCCCGCCAGCCAGGCGAGGCCGAAGGCGGCGCCCGCCAGCGCGGCCGGGCGCGGCCCTGTGCGGACCGCCGCCGCCAGGGCGAGCACGCCGAAGAGGGTCGCGAGGGCGGCGGGCCCGTACACCCAGCCCGGAAGGGAGACGGGCGGGTAGAGCGATGCGACCAGCCCGACCGAGAGGGCGTACGACCACCGCACCCCGAAAGCCCGCAGCAGCCACGCCACGACCCCGATGAGCCCCACCGACGCGAGAGCGTTGACGAGAAAGCCGCCCGCGACGGGGCCGGGGCCGGCGGCGCCGACCAGCGCGACCAGCCAGGACAGGAGCGGCGCGTCGAGGGGGGCGGGGTGCAGTCCGAAGGCAAGGTGCGCGTCGGTCTGCGTCAGGGCGAGCGCGACGCGCGCGATCGCCCAGCACCCCGCGAACCCGCCCACCCAGGGCAGCAGGGAGTCGCGGCGGGAGTCGGTGCCGGTGCCCATGGAGCGGCGGTCAGCCCCCCGCGTCGATCAGTGTCCGGATGGCGGGCGGGGGGGTGAGCAGCGAGAGGTCCACGTCGCCGATCTGCACGTCGATCAGCCGCATCACCTGCTCCTGCCCCATCATCTGCTGGCGCAGGACCGTCGGGTAGAGCAGGTCGCCGAAGCGCTTGTACTCCTGCGCGAGCGAGACCACTTCGATGTCGCCCATCGGGCTCGCCTGCGTGCGGACACTCGCGATCATCACCCCGGAGTCCTTCGAGTAGCACTCCCTGGTGGTGCTGCCGCTCATCCAGACGAACTCGAGTTCCCAGCAGTCCTCGTCGGCGTAGCGGTTTTCGCCCACCGTCTCGATCGAGGTGAAGAGGGCGGCGTCGCGCACCCGGTAGCGGGGGTCGGCCTGCTCCCGCGCGGCGGTGAGTTCGGCGCCCTCGAGCAGGCGGGGGCCGGTCACGGGGTCCATCGACCACGCCACTTCGCCGGTGAAGCCACTGAGGATCTCGCCCATTCCGGGGACGGTGACCCGGGTGGCCATCGCCCCGTCGGGGGCGTTGACGGTCACGAGGTCGCCGCTGAGTCCCATGCCGGGCACTTCGAAGGTGCCGGTGATGTGGGTGGCGATGTCGGCCTCGGCTGCGGCGCGGCCGCCGATGGCCTCGATGTAGCGGTCGATCACGTCGCTGGCGGCAGGCAGGTCCTGGCCCTGGAGGGCGAGGGGGAGCGCGGCCAGGAGCGCCGCGGCCAGCAAGCCGCTGCGGGAGGGCCGGAGTGCAGTCATGGTGCGGTTCTCGTCAGTAGGAAGGGTGGGGCTGCGAACGAAGTGTCGGCCCCTGCGCGGAGAAAGCCCAGTCCAGGGCGGCCTCCAGCGCGCGGTCGCGGCCGGCGAGCAGATCGGCGCGCCGCAGGGGGAGTTCCACGTCGGGTTCGACCCCGCGGCCCTCGATCCGTACCCCCTCGGGGTCGGTCAGATTCGCGACCACGTGGTAGAGCACGTCGCCGCTGGGCAGCGGCAGGGTCATGGCCGGGAGGGCGTAGCCGGGGGTGGTGCTGCCGAAGACGCGGGCGCGCCCCGAGGACTTCAGGCCGGCGGCGAAGACTTCGGAGGTGCTCATGCTCATCTCGTCGACGAGCACCGCGAGGGCCCCGGCGAAGGGGTCGCGCAGCTCGCCTCCGCTGTCGACGCGGCGGGGCATGGCCACGAACCGGATCTCGCCGCTGCGCGACGTGAGCACGCCGAGCGGCACCTGCTCACCGAAAAACGACCCCGCGGTCGACATCACCATCCCCCCGACCCCCCCGGGATTGCCGCGCAGGTCGATCACCACGCCGCGGCAGTCAGCGGTGGCGTCGACGGCGCGGTGGAAGTCGTCGACGAGGGGGATCATCCAGATGTTGAAGGCGATGCGTCCGACGCACTCGCCCCCGCGCTCCACCCTTTCCCACTCGAGGTAGGCGGCCACGGGGGGGAGGGCGCCGAACTGCACGATCTCGCCGCGCACGGGGCGGCGGACGGCCGTGAGCGCGCGCTCCGCCCCCGCTCCGTCGCGCA
>CAYORZ010000362.1:0-2341 GCA_964406485.1 uncultured Gemmatimonadaceae bacterium
CTCAGGCAGCTTGAATACGTTCACGAAATGTCCCGGGAACCGGGTGCGGTTCAGGTGCGACAATCGGGTACCCCATGGTGGGCGACCCGTGTCCGGGAGGTCCATCCCCTCTCCGGGGCGTGTGGCAGCCATCGAGGAAGTTGGGGGATTTCGCACCCCGCTTCCGGGGATGGCGGGTGCATCGGGCGGCGGGATTGGCTTCCGGGGCGGTCTCAGCTATAGGCTGCGCGACTCTTTCGACCGAACCATGAAGCGCAGCCAACTGGAAGCCCATCGCAAGACCCTCCTCGCCCTCCGCGACGAGATTCTCCGGGAGGCGGCCATCCCCCTCGAGCCCGCCCGCCGCGACCCCACCCGGGTCGGCGCGGACGAGGACGAACAGCCCCTCACGGAGATGCTGCAGGTCATCGCCTCCAACCGAAACCGCAACCGGGCGACCGAACTCGCCCGGATCGAGGCGGCCCTGCGCCGGATCGACGAGAATCCCGACGACTTCGGGCTCTGTCAGGAATGCGAGGAGGAGATCTCCGAACGCCGGCTCGCCGCCATGCCCTACGTGGAGCGATGCGTGGATTGCCAGTCCGCGAAGGACGGGCCGAGAGGTGGCACGCGGCGCCACCTCACCGACTATCGCTAGGCCGGCGGCCGAGCCGAGGTCAGAGCTTCATCTCGACGTTGGCGAAATCGCATCCGCCCCAGTCGTCGCCCCGAGCCCCAAGACAGCGAACGAAACCTGCTTCATCGTGGTCACTCCACGGGTCGGTACAACCTTCCGACCTCCGCGGATCCCATCGTAGCATCGTCTCCGCCGAAGAGCTTGCGCGCCTCGCCCCAGCCCTTGACCTCCCGACGAAAGGCCGATACACTGTTACCCCGAATTCGGATCACGGAGGACGCATGCGACGCCTTGCTCTGTTTCTAGGAATCGCCCTGGCCTGGGGCTGCGGCGGTGACGACGAATCCCCCTCCAAGTGCGGGGACGAGATGAACGAGGTATACGCCGCCGACGGCACGCTCTACTGCATGCCCGAGGCGGGAAGCGGCAAGGCGCTCTGCGTGGTCGAGCCCGCGGAGGATTACAACCCTTGCATGGGCTCCTGCGGGACGGAGACCGTGCTCGCCGTCACCTTCTACCCCTGGGTCGACGGCGCCTCGGAGACCGAATGCGAATGCATTCCGCGCTCGCAGGCCGAGGAATGCAATCGCATCGTGGAGGACCGGCGCTCCTGAGGAGCGGCCGGTGTCTCCGCCGGTTTCGCGTGGCCGAGACGGGGGCCTCGACCTCGCGGCAAGATCTCCGAGGGTTCAAGCCGCTTCGGCGACCGCCTGGGGCACGGCCTGGATCTCGAGTCCGATCCGGACCTTCTCCCCGACGAGGATGCCGCCGGTCTCCATCGCCTGGTTCCAGGTGAGGCCGAATTCCCGCCGGTCGATGGTCGTGCCGGCGCTGAACGCGATCCGCTCCACGCCGAAGGGATCCTTCGCTCGCCCCAGGTACTCCGTGTCGAGGACGAGCTCCTTCTCCACCCCGCGGATCTCGAGGATCCCGCTCACCCGGTAGCGGTCGTCCCCGACCTTCTCGACCTTCTCGCTGCGGAAGCGGATGGTCGGATGGCTCTCCACGTCGAAGAAGTCGGCGCTGCGGAGGTGGTCGTCCCGAGCCCCGACCTGCGTGTCGATGCTCGCCGCCTCGATCTCCGCGGTGGCCGCGAGGAGGCTGCCGTCCTCGCCGAGCGTCACGTCGCCGCCGAAGCGCGTGAAGCGCCCATGGACCTTCGCCACGACCATGTGCCGAACGGTGAAGCCGATGTTGGTATGGGTGGGATCGATCTTCCAGGTGGTCCTTTCCATGTCGTTCTCCTCGTTTGGAACCTCTGTTCCTCGTTGACCGTCCCAAGATAGAATCGACACGCAGATGGCACTAGACGGCGAGTTTGGAATGGATTGTTGCCGAATCCGGCAACAATCCCGAGGGAGGTCGGCGTGGAATTGCGCTCCTTGGTGATCTTCGTGACGGTCGTCCGCGCGGGCAGCTTCGCCGGTGCCGCCCGCGCCCTCGGCATGCAGCGATCGGCCGTCAGCCGGAAGGTCGCCGAACTCGAGGAGCACCTGGGCGCCAGGCTCCTCCAGCGCACCACCCGCGCCCTCCACCTCACCGACGAGGGTCGCATCTTCCACGATCACTGCGTCCGCGCCCTCGCCGAGCTCGAGGAAGCCGAACAGGCGCTCTCGGGCATGCACGGAACGCCCCGCGGCCTCCTGCGCGTGACCGCTCCCCTCTCCTTCGGCTTTCTGGGCCCGCTCGTGGGCGAGTTTCTCGGCCGCAACCCCGAGGTGCGGA
>CAYORZ010000363.1:0-2340 GCA_964406485.1 uncultured Gemmatimonadaceae bacterium
GGAGAGGTGGAGGCGCGGGTGGACGACGTCCTCCGGCACGACACCGAACGGAATCACACGGCCACCCACCTCCTCCACGCCGCCCTCCGCGAGGTGCTCGGTGAGCACGTCGTGCAGCGGGGCTCGCTCGTCGCTCCCGATCGTCTCCGCTTCGATTTCGCGCACACCGCGCCACTGACCGCGGAGGAACGCGCCGAGGTGGAGCGGCGGGTGAACGCGGCGATCTGGTCCGACCACCCGGTGGAGGTCGACCAGACGACGTACGCCGAGGCGGTGGCCGCGGGGGCGATGGCCCTCTTCGGAGAGAAGTACGGCGACCGGGTGCGGGTCGTGCGGATCCCCCGGGTCTCGCTCGAGCTCTGCGGAGGGACGCACGTGCGCCACACCGGCGAGATCGGTCTCTTCAAGCTGGTATCGGAGTCCGGGGTGGCCGCGGGAGTGCGGCGCATCGAGGCGCAGACCGGGCCGGGGGCCTACCGGCACCTCTCCGGAATCGAGGACCGGCTGGACGACGTGGCCCGGATCCTCCGCACCCAGCCGGAGAACGTCGTGCATCGGGTGGAGCAGCTGCTCCGGGAGCGGAGCGAGCTGGAAACCCTCCTCGAGGAGGTGCGGAGCGGGGGAGGGAGCGCCGAGTCGGTGATCACCGAGGCGGAGATCGGGGTCGACGACGGGGCCTTCCGCCTGAGTGTCGTCCGCCTCCCCGCCCGCGACGCCGACGACGCCCGTCGGTGGGGAGACGCCTTCCTGGCGTCCGTCGAGCGGGGGGTGGCCGTCGTCGCCGCCGATCTCCCCGGCCCGAAGCACTCCCTCTTCGCCTTCGTGAGCGACGACCTCATCGGTCGCGGGATCCGCGCCGACGCCGTGGTGCGCGACGTGGCGGCGGTGGCGGGGGGACGGGGGGGCGGTCGTCCCCATCTGGCGCAGGCCGGGGTGGGCGATCCCGCCCGCCTCGACGACGCGCTCCGGTCGGCCGAGGGGGTCGTGCGGGCCCTCGTGGAGGGGCGGTGACGGCGTCGACGCTGGCCGAGTGGCTGCGGGAACGGATGCTGGGCGTCCCTCCCGCCTTCCGCCCTTGGGTGCAGCCGCGCCGCGCGGAGTCTGCCGCGACGCCGCACGCCCTGGTCGAAGAGGCGCGTGACCACCTTGCCGCGATCGGACACGAGGGGGACCGTGCCGACGCCTTCCACCTCCTCGCCGCCGACGGCTTTGCCACCTGGGCGTGCGAGCGGGCGCTCGACGACGACGACCCCGCGACGACACTACGCGCCCTCGTCGACGCGCTGATCGAATGATCGACCTCCACTCCCACCTCGTCCCGGATGTCGACGACGGAGCGCGGACCCTCGAGGGGGCGCGAACGGCCGTCGACCGGATGGTGGCCGAAGGGGTGGAGCGGATCGTGACCACCCCCCACTTCGACGCCTCCCTGCGCCACGACGCGGAGCGCTTCGAGACGAGGATGGCCGAGATCGATGCCGGATTTGCGCGACTCGCCGAGGCGGTCGAGGCCGACCACCCGGGGGTCGCGCTCGGGCGGGGGGTGGAACTCATGCTCGACGACCCCTTTCCCGACCTCTCCGACCCCCGGGTCCGCCTCGCGGGAACCCGTTTCGTTCTCGTCGAATGGCCGCGGCTGCGGATTCCTCCCTCCACACCCGAGGTCGTGGCCCGGATCCACGGGGAGGGGTGGATCCCGTTGATCGCCCACCCGGAGCGGTACGAGTCGATCGGCCGAAACCTCGCGCTGGTGAGCGCCTGGCGCCGGGCGGGGGCGTGTCTGCAGATGAACCACGGATCGCTTCTCGGGCGGTACGGCGACGAGGTCCGCGTGGCGGCCTGCCGCCTCCTGGAGGGGGGGTGGATCGACGTCCTCTCGTCCGACTTCCACGCCCGCCCCCACCTCCCGACCTTCATCTCGGAGATCCGCGAGTGGTTCGCCGGCCGCGAACTCGACGACGTCTTCGAGCTCCTTACCGAGGTCAATCCGGCGCGAATCCTCGCCGACGAACACCCCGATGCCGTCCCGTCGGTCACGCTCGAACGCGGGCTGTGGGACCGGATCACCTCTTTCCTCCGTCCCGGGCACGCATGAAGCAGCAACGGATCCGGCATCACCTCACCGCCCTCGCCCGCCTCGCCGAGCAGACCGCCGACAGCCTCGCTGCCGACGTCGCGGCGGTGGCCGACCTCACCCTCCGCACGCTCGAGCAGGGGGGCACGCTCTACTTCTGCGGAAATGGGGGATCGGCCGCCGACAGCCAGCACCTGGCGGCGGAGTATGTGGTGCGCTTCGCCCGGGACCGGCGCGCGATTCCGGCCCTCGCGCTCACCGTCGAT
>CAYORZ010000364.1:0-2335 GCA_964406485.1 uncultured Gemmatimonadaceae bacterium
CTGTGGTCCATGCCCCGACCTGCCCGATATTTCCATTGGCATCGTAAAAATAGACCCGGAGGGCGAAGTGGACGTCGGTTGCGGCTCCGGCCTCCCCGGCGGCCCACCCGTCGGGACGCTCTCCGCTGGGGAGGGCGATACCCGCGCGTCCTTCCACGACCAGGGTCGACTGGGCGTGCAGCGGAGGGGCGACCAGGGCGAGGGCGGCGGTGGCGAGAAGACCCGAGAAAAGCGTTGCGGTGCGCGGGGCAGCGGTCCTGGCGGAGCGCGCCGGTCCGGCCGCCGCGCCGCGCGCGCATGCACGCCGGCGGAGGGAGGGGGGGAGGCTCATGCCCCGGAAGGTAGGTCCGCCCCCGCCTCCGGGGCCACTCCGACGTGACGGACTTCCTCCCCCTCCCCCTTTCGCCCGGCCCTTCGTGGCCCCACTCTCCGTTCAGATTGAATGAAAGCCCTCCCGGAGTCTGCCTTGCCGCTTCCTTGCAGCCGCGCTGCCGCGACCGCGCTCGCCCCCCTCCCCTACCGCGGTCGACGCGCCACCATACCGCTGGACAGCCCGGAGGGCCGGACGCGCCCACGCGGGACGTCTGCCCCCTCCCCCGGGCGAACGCCGAGGGGGGTGTGACGACGCCCCTCCGCTTCCGCGAGGTGATCGTCCGGAGGCTGCCCGGCGCCGCCGGGGTGTCGTTCGCCCTCCGGGAGCTGTCTCCCGGCGTCAACGTCGTCCACGGCGCCTCCCCTGCCGGTCGGACGGCGGCGCTGGAGGCGCTCCGCCTCCTCCTCTGGCCCGCGAGCGCCCCGGAGGAGAGTTCCGTTGCCGGGCGCTTCGATCTCGGCACCGACGAGTGGACGGTGGAGATCGACGGCGACCACGTGGTCCGCGAACGACGGGCCGGCGCGGGGGGGCGGACCGTGGCAGAGCTCCGGCTGGCGGGCGACGGCGATCCGGCGGTGCTGGAGGCGGCACGCGAGGCGCTCCGCGACCTGCGCCGCTGGCTGCGTACCCCCGGTCCCGACCGGGAGGTGCAGCGCCGCCGCGACGGGCTCGTCGTGGCCGGGGCGACGGCGCTGCTCGTCGTGGGCACCGCCACGGCCCTCCTCGCGCTGCTGGCGGTCCCGGACGACACGCTCCGGGTCGCGGGGACCGTGACCGCCCTCGCCGCCCTGATCGCCGGCGTCGTGGTCCTTCTGCTCCGCCCGAGGCCGGAGGCCGATCGGCGGCGCCCGATCGAGGACGCCGTGACCGCTACCGGCCGCGGCCCCCGGCAGTGGACGCCGGCGGCCGTCGAGGCGAGGGTGGCGGAACTCGAACGCGAGATCGCCCGCCGCGAAGTGGCGACACTCGAACTCGCCCGTCGGGAGGAAGACCGGCGCGCCCGTGCGGTCGTTCGGGAAATCGGGGGGGGCGGCCCCGCGGTCGTCGCCGACGCGGCGGCGCTTCCCCTCATTCTCGACGAGTCGCTCTCCCGGGCCGACGACGCCCGCACGCGCGCTGCGGTCGAGACGGCCGTCGCTCTCGCGCGGCGGGGGCGCCAGCTGTTCTGCTTCACCGCGCAGCGCGACGAGGCGGTCCGTTGGCGGGAGCACCTCGAGATGGCCGGCGTCGACTGGGGCGAGCACGACTTCGGCGTCGCTCGCGCGGAGGGTGCGGCCCTGGCCCGGTCGGGATGCTCCCCGGGGCGCCCGGAGAGCCGGGTGCTCCCCGCCGAGTCGGGGCGACTCGAGTCCCGGGGGGGGACGGAGTTGGAGTCGAAAGGGTTGTTTCGGCTCGGCGACGCGTAGAAAATCCGGAGGTACGACGACGACGATCAACCGGGAGGACGCAAGGGTGCCCACACCAGAACGGATCCACGATCCGGCGGAGGCGCGCCCCGGCGTGCCCCGCCCCGTCCCGGCCGAGGCCCATGTCTTCGGCCACCCCCCGACCACGGTCGTCCTCGAGGTGATTCCGCGCAGCACGCGGTGGCGCAGGGGACGCGCACTCCGGTGGTTCCTGCTCGGTGCCGTCCTGGCGCCCCTTCTCGCGATCCTGCCTCCCCACGCTCCGTGGGGGGTGGCGGCGGCAATGACCGGGGTCGTGCTCGGCGTGCGGCGGTGGAGAGAGTCCTACACTCTCGTGGGCATCGAGGGACCGTGCCCGCGCTGCGGTCAGGCGCTCGAGTCGGAGGGGGCGACTCCCCTCTCGTTTCCACATGCCGTGGGGTGTCCGGCGTGTGGCAACCTCGTCACCCTCCAGGCCGACCTTCCCGGCGGGTAGGAGTCACCCGTCCCCCCCCGCCTCACTCGGTGTGGAGGCGGAGGAGGGTCAGCGGGGGCCGCCGGAGGAGTCCCCGGCTCC
>CAYORZ010000365.1:0-2333 GCA_964406485.1 uncultured Gemmatimonadaceae bacterium
AGCTGAGGGTGGCCCGCGAGCTGGAACGCCTCGGGGCCGACATCATCGAAGCCGGCTTTCCGGCCGCCTCCCCGCACGAGGGGCGGGCCGTGCGGGCCATCGCCGAAGCCCTCTCCGAGCCCACCGTCGCCGCACTGGCACGGGCGGTGGACCACGACATCGAGGTGGCCGCCGCGGCGCTGGAAGGGGCGGCGCACCCCCGGATTCACACCTTCATCGCGACTTCGCCGATCCACCGCGAACGCAAGCTCGGGGTGACCCGCGAGGAGTGCCTGGCACGGATCGACCGGGCGGTGCGCAAGGCGCGCTCCCACGTCGATGACGTGGAGTTCAGCGCCGAAGACGCGACCCGCACCGAACTCGACTTCCTCTGCCGGGCGGTCGAAGTCGCTATCGCCGCCGGCGCGACGACGATCAACATCCCCGATACGGTCGGCTACGCCTGTCCCGAAGACATCGCCCGCATCTTCGACGCCCTCCGCACGACGGTGGACGGGATCGACGACGTCGTTCTCTCGGTCCACACCCACAACGACCTCGGACTCGCGGTCGCCAACGCCCTCCGAGCCCTCGCCCACGGGGCACGGCAGGTCGAGTGCACCATCAACGGAATCGGCGAGCGGGCGGGCAACGCCGCCCTCGAGGAAGTCGTCATGGCCCTCCGGGTGATCCCCGCCTTCGAGGAGTACGAGACGGGGATCCGCACGGAGCGGCTCGGACCGGCGTCGCGGCTTCTCACCGCCGTGACCGGGATCCGTCCCCAGCCCAACAAGGCGATCGTGGGGGCGAACGCCTTCGCGCACGAGGCGGGGATCCATCAGGACGGGATGCTGAAGGACCGGACCACCTACGAGATCATGACGCCCGAGGCCGTCGGGGCCACCCCCTCCCGGCTGGTGCTCGGAAAGCATTCGGGGCGGCGGGCGCTCGTCGACCGCTACCGCGAGCTCGGCTTCGACCTGGCCCCCGACGAGGTGGATCGCGCCTACCGCCTCTTCATTCTCCTGGCCGAGAAGCGGAAGGTCGTCCGCGACGAAGACCTCCTGGCGATCTACTACCAGGGGACAATGGAAGACGCCCCCCGGACCTTCCGGCTCCGCGATCTCGACGTCCGGTGCGGACGGAGCCCCGCGCGCGCCGTCGTGGTGGTCGAGCAGGAGGGCGAAGGGCCCCTTCGGGCCGAGGCGACGGGGGGCGGCCCGGTCGACGCCACCTTCGCCGCCCTCGAGGAGGTCGCGCCGTGGGAGACGCGCCTCGAGGAGTTCCAGATCGAGGCGGTGAGCAGCGGGAAGGACGCGGTGGGGACGGTGAGCCTCCAGCTCCGGGTGGCGGGGCGGGTCTTCCACGGGGGTGCCGCATCGACCGACATCGTCGAGGCGGCCGCCCGCGCCTACCTCCAGGCACTCGACAAGGCGGCCCACGCCCGCGCCCTCGAAGGACGCGCCCTCGAACGCGTCCAGCTGTGGGGGGTGTGATGCGACTCCGTATCGCAGCATTGGGCGGCGACGGGGTGGGCCCCGAGGTCACCGAGGCCGCGCTCCGCGTCGTCGAGGCGGTGGGCGCCCGGGAGGAGTGGCAGCTCGAGGTCGAGCGGCTCCCGATCGGGTGGTCCGCAGTCGAGACGCACGGGGACCCCCTCCCGGAGGTGACGCGGGCGGGGGTGACGGCCGCCGATGCCGTCTTCCTGGGGGCGGTCGGGAGTCCCGCGGCGCGAGGAGCGCCCCGGGCGTTGCGGCCCGAGACCGGGCTCCTCGCCCTCCGCCGGGCGCTCGGCTGCTGGGCCAACCTCCGACCCACCCGCATCCCGCACGTCCTCGTCCCGGCATCGCCGCTCCGTCCCGAACGGGCGTCGGGGGTCGACCTCCTGGTGGTGCGCGAACTCGCCGGCGGTCTCTACTACGGCGAGCCGCGGGGCGAAGACGAGGATCACGCGTGGAACACCCTCCGCTACACCCGCGACGAGATCCGGCGGGTGGCCGACCTCGCCTTCCGCATCGCCGCCGGGCGCGGGGGGCGGGTGGTCTCGGTGGACAAGGAAAACGTGCTCGAGGTGTCGCGGCTCTGGCGCCGGGTGGTCGAGGAGGTCGCCGCCGCGCACCCCGACGTACGGGTGGAGCACATCCTGGTCGACCGGGCCGCGCTGGAACTCGTCCTTCGCCCCCGCGACCTCGACGTGGTCGTCACCGCCAACCTCTTCGGCGACATCCTCACCGACGAGGCCTCGGCCCTGGCCGGCTCGCTGGGGGTGGCGGGGTCGGCGAGTCTGGGCGGGACCACCGATCTCTACGAGCCCGTCCACGGCTCGGCCCCCGACCTGCGGCCCGACGAGGCCA
>CAYORZ010000366.1:0-2331 GCA_964406485.1 uncultured Gemmatimonadaceae bacterium
TCCGCGGCCATCATGCCGCAGTTGGGTGTCCCAGGAAATCGTGGTGCGGGGGAGAGGGCATTCGCCCTCTCCCTTTTCTTTTCGCCGACGCGGGACGATATCGGTAAATCGAGAACGATACGTGGTTCACGTCAAGGCCAGGCCTCGAACCAGCCCGCCGTCGAGCCCGGGCCATCGCCTGGCCGCTGCCGTCCCAGCGGTTCCCCAGATCCCGAAGGGCCACAAGGCGCGAGGGAGCGAGCTCGATCGAGTTCCCTCTTTGATTTCCTCGCGAACTGATCCATGCTTGGCCCTCCTGGAAAAAGTTGGGAGGTGGACAATTGCGCCCCCCCCGCGGGAAGAGGAGGTATTGGCATGAACCGGACCTGGAGTCGGCTGGCGGCGACGGCTGCGCTCGCCCTCGTCGTCCACGCCTGTTCCTGCGGCGACGCTGGCACCGGCCAGCTCAGCCCCAAGTTCACCCTCGAGGGCGCAGTGGTCATCGCCGACCCCAAGGGCGAGGCCCATTACGCCATCGATTTCGGCACCGTCACCGTCGGGAGCCGCTTCGCGCCCACGTCGTCAACACCGGCAACGCCACCCTCAACGTGAAGGTTCAGGACGTCGGGGGTATCCCGGCTCCCTTCTCCCTCGCCTCCGGCGCCTTCGAACTCCGCCCGGGGCACCGCCGCCTCCTCGAGGTGGCCATGCAGCCCTCCACCGAGGACGATTTCGAGGCCCTCGTCGTCTTCACCACCAACGAGCGCGAGCCGGAAAAGAGAGTTCGCCTCATCGGCCGCTCCGCGCAGAGCCAGCTCGTCTGCAACCCCACCCGCCTCGACCTCGGCTACGTCGTCGTCGGTGAGAGCCGCAAAGGCTCCTTCTCCTGCACCAACCACCTCGACGTCCCCACCACCATCACCCTCGGCAACTTCCAGGACCGTCATGCCGCCTTCTTCTCGGCCGAGATCGTCGGAAACGGTCAATCGGCCGAGATCGAGCCCGGCGGTTCCATCGAGGTCGAGGTCACCTTCCGCGCCGACAACATCACCGGCGTCGCCACCACCACCCTCCCCCTCCTCGACCCCGGCCAGAACACCGTCGAGAGCATTCACATCACCGCCACCGCGGTCGACTATGCACTCCAGGTCCTCTACGAGGACGAGAACGGCCAGCACGTCCCCCTCACCACCTGCTTCCGCTTCCCGGAAACCGATATCGAGGAGGAGGAGATCGGCTACCTCTGGGTCCGCAACGTCAGCAGCAAGCCCGTCTCCATCACCCAGATCGGACTGACCTCCGACAGCGAGGTCTTCGAGTATCGCGAGCCCCGGGACGACGAGCCCATCCCCGTCGCCCCCAACGGCGAGGAGGAGATCCAGCTCACCCTCGCCTTCCGGCCCAGGATGCCCACCTCCTACCAGGACAACCTCGTCATCTTCGCCAGCGGCGAGCGCGCCGCTCCTCACAACGGCCTGCGCGCCTGCCTCACCGGCCAGGGTGCCGGCGCTCGCATCTCCTGCGTGCCCAGCCAGATCAACTTCGGCCCCGTCCCCCTCGGCATGTCTCTGACCCGCTCCTATACCTGCACCAATACCGCGGTCGAGCGGGAGGGCATCCCGCCGCAGATCCTCTACGTCACCGGCATCACCTCCTCTGACAACACTCGCTTCCAGGCCGAGATCCGCGGCGGCGCCAAGACGGAAGGGTACATGCCCGGCGAGAGCTTCGTCGTCGACGTCACCTACACGCCCCAGGACGTCGGCATCAACCAGGCCGTCATCACCATCCACAACAACTCCACCGCATCGCCCGAGCACGAGACCGTCGTCGTCGGCACCGGCCGCGACCTACCGCCCTGCGAGTACGAGATCACCCCGCCCGAACTCCGCTTCGGCGTGGTCAACCCCAGCGGCGGCAAGCGCACCCTCACCTCCTACGTGGTCAACACCGGAGAGCACGAGTGCGTCATCTACTTCCCGCGCCTGAGCAACCCGGACGACCCCGCCTTCACGCTCGAAAACGAGCCGGCCGAATTCGTCCTCATCCCGCCCAGGCAGCCTGACCCCGAGGACCCCGACGTCTCCACCCAGGACCACCGCTATCCCATCACCGTCACCTTCGCTCCCGAGCTGGGCACCTACAGCAACAGCGTGGTCTTCGAGATCTCCGACCCGGCCAATCCCCAGAGGGAGATCCCCCTGACCGGTCTCGGGCAGAGGCCCTGCCTCAAGATCGAGCCCGAGGAGCTCGACTTCGGCGTGGTGCCCCCCAGGTGCTCCACCACCGAGCTCCCCATCGCCGTCAGCAACGTCTGCTCCGAGCCTCTCCGGGTGAAGGGCATCACCTTCT
>CAYORZ010000367.1:0-2321 GCA_964406485.1 uncultured Gemmatimonadaceae bacterium
CATGTTGTAGGCGACGACGAAGAGGATCCCCGCGAGGGCGGCCATGGGCACGAGTTCGACCCATTGTCACGCGGCGACCAGGATCAGGAGGAGCACGGCTGCGTGAACGATCCCGGCGATCGGGGTGCGTCCGCCGTTCTTCACGTTGGTGGCGGTGCGCGCGATCGCGCCGGTGGCGGGGATCCCCCCGAAGAGGGGTGAGGCGACGTTGGCAACCCCCTGCGCGACCAGCTCCGCGTTGGAACGGTGGCGCCGGCCGGTCATCCCGTCGGCCACCACCGCGCTCAGGAGCGACTCGATCCCCGCCAGCAGCGCGATGGCGATCGCCGGCGAGACGAGCTCCGGCAAGACCTCCAGGGGGACGCGCGGAAGGCGGAGGGTGGGGAGGGAGGTCGGCACCCCGCCGAACCGTGTGCCGATCGTCTCGACCGGGAGGCGGAAGAGGTGGACCACGGCCGTGGCCAGGAGGAGGGCGGCCAGGGGTCCCGGGACGCGCTTCGAGATCCTGGACCAGACGGCGGTCAGCAGGATCGTTCCCCCCGTGATGAGTACCGCGGCCGGCGATACCGTGCCGAGCGCCCGCAGGTACGAGCCCACCCGGGGAATGAAGTCGGCGTGGCTCTCGGTGAGGGTGAGGCCGAGACCGTCCGGAATCTGACCGAGGCCGATGATGACGGCGATTCCGGCGGTGAACCCCACCGTCACCGGGTAGGGAATGAAGCGGATCATCGCCCCCATCCGCGCGAACCCCATCGCGATCAGGATCACGCCGGCCATCAGGGTGGCCACCGCGAGGCCGTCGTAGCCGTGGCGCTGCACCACCCCGAAGACGAGCACCACGAACGCCCCCGTGGGACCCCCGATCTGCACCCGACTCCCCGAGAGGAGCGAGATCAGGAAGCCGGCGATGATCGCCGTGTAGAGTCCCTGCTCCGGACGGACCCCTGAGGCGATCGCGAAGGCGATGGCGAGCGGAAGCGCCACGATCCCGACCACGATCCCGGCGAGCAGGTCGCGGGAGAAGTCCGACCGCGAATAGCCGTCCGTCCAGAGCTGGAAGAGCTTCGGCTGCAGATCCTTCGGCCAGGTACGCAGGGTCGGACGGGGCAAGGGTTGAGGGGGGACCACGGACAGGAATCGCTGGTGCAACTTAGCTTCGCGCACCCCCGGAAACCAACGGTGAGGGGCGGTCCTTGCGCTTCATCGTGCCCTTATATTACTATCGCCTTATATTTCAGTGCTGACGCGAACCCCACCACGGAAAGGAAGGAGTCCATGGACCTCGACATCACGCAGAAGCTCGGAGCCGTCGACCGTGAAGTGCGGCATTCGGAGCGCGAAGGCACACCGATGCGGACCGTCGTCCTCTCGCGCGAGTACGGCACGACCCTCGACGACCTGTGGGACGCCGTGACGAACCCCGAACGGCTCCCGCGCTGGTTCGCTCCGGTGCGGGGCGACTTCAGGCCCGGTGGCCGGTACGGGATCGAGGGGAACGCCGAGGGCGAGATCACCCGCTGCGAGCCGCCGCGCCGTCTTTCCCTCACCTGGGAATTCCAGGCGAACGTCTCCTGGGTCGACCTCGAACTCGAGGAGGCCGGGGCTGGAGCCCGGCTCACCCTCGCCCACACGGCCCCGGAAGACGACCACTGGAAGGAGTTCGGTCCCGGCGCGGCGGGGGTGGGGTGGGACCTGGCCTTCTTCGGCCTCGATCGCCATCTGGAGTCGCCCACCACCCACGGCGCAGAGTCCGGAATGGTGTGGATGGGATCGGACGAAGGGAAGTCGTTCATGCGCGGGAGCAGCGGAGCGTGGGGCGACGCCGACCGGCAGGCCGGGAACGACGAGAGCCGGGCTCGTGCGGCCGCGGAGCGCACGGCAGCCTTCTACACCGGCGAGGGCAGCTGAGTGCACGCCTTCGACGTCCTGGGAGACCCGGTTCGCCGCCGGATTCTCGAGCTGCTGGCCGACGAGGAGCAGGCCGCCGGGGAGGTGGGTGAGGTGATCCGCCGCGAGTTCGGGATCACCCAACCCGCCGTCTCCCAGCATCTGCGCGTGTTGCGCGAGTCGGGCTTCGCGCAGGTTCGCGCGGCAGGCACCCGCCGCCTCTACTCCCTCGACCCGGCCCCCCTCCGCGAGGTGGACCAATGGCTCGACCGCTTCCGCACCTTCTGGGAGCACCGCCTGGACGCCCTCGCCACCGAGGTGGCCCGGGGCCGTCGCTCCCGGCAGGACCCGGAGTAGGAGGCTGCCCGCCTAAGGCCTTCGACACCAGGGATGGTTCTCGACGAACTTCATCACCGCGCTCGTGTGCCCATCGG
>CAYORZ010000368.1:0-2315 GCA_964406485.1 uncultured Gemmatimonadaceae bacterium
CTGATGGATTACGGCGTCGCCCTGGGGCGGCGCTTCCGCGCCCTCAAGCTCTGGTTCATTCTCCGGCGCTTCGGACGCGAGGGGGTGGTGGCCCGGCTCCGGGAGCACCTGCGCCTCGCCCGCATCGTCGAGGGGTGGATCACCGACGATCCGGAGTGGGAACTCCTGGCGCCCGCCCCCTTCGCGACCCTCGTCTTCCGCCACCGGCCGCCGGACCGGGGCGCGGCGGCGCTGGACGACCACAACCGGAGGGTGATGGAGGCGGTCAACCGGAGCGGGACCGCCTTCCTCTCGCACGTCGAGGTCCGGGGACGCATCGGGATGCGCATCTCGATCGGCAACCTCCGCACCACCGAGGCGCACCTCCGCCGCACCTGGGGCGCCCTCCGCGAGGCGGCCGCCACCGTGTGACGGGGGCGCTGCGGCCGCGTCTACCTCCGGGTGCGCAGCCGCCATTCCTCCCGCCCGGGGATGCCGGCCAGCATCGCGGCAACGGCCGCCGCCGCCAGCGCCCACGTCGCGAGAAGATCGCCCGTCAGGTACCCCGCCACGCTGCCCAGGAGTCCCGCCGCCTCGCGGATCGCCTGGGCGACCACCAGCCGGGTGAAGAAGCGGTCGCCGTCTTCGCGGCCCCGGTGCGGGCTCCCCGGTCCGGGACGAGCCGTCGCCCAGTGGGCGGCCCCCAGGAGTCCCATGCCCAGGAGAAGCGCGCCCAGCCGAAGCGCCGGTCCGGGGTAGGGGGGATCGAGGGTGCTCCGGACGTGGAGCACCGTGACGAACCCCGCGAAGAGGAGAACCCCTCCGATGAGGGTGACGGTGATTCCGATGAGTTGCTTGCGACCGGCCGGATCGGGGTTCATGCCTCGCGAACCTCGCGCGCGATCTCGCCCAGGGCCTTCCGGGCGTCGGAGAAGAGCATCATCGTGTGGTCCAGGTAGAAGAGGGGGTTGTCGATGCCCGCGAAGCCCGGGCTGAGGCTCCGCTTGATCACGATGACCGTCCGGGCCCGGTCGACGTCGAGGATCGGCATTCCCGCGATGACGCTGGCCGGATTGCGGGCCTCGGGATTGACGACGTCGTTGGCCCCGACCACCAGGACCACGTCGGTGTTCGCGAAGTCGTTGTTGATCTCGTCGAGGTCGAAGAGCTGGTCGTAGGGGACGTCGGCTTCGGCGAGGAGCACGTTCATGTGCCCCGGCATCCTTCCGGCGACGGGGTGGATCGCGTAGCGCACCGTGACTCCCCGCTCGGCCAGCATGCCCATCACCTTCTTCAGGTCGTGCTGCGCCTGGGCGACGGCGAGTCCGTAGCCGGGCACGACGATCACCGAACGGGCGTAGGCCATGATCATCGCCGCCTGCTCGGGGTCGATGCTGCGAACCGCCTTCTCGCCCTCGCCCGAGGCGATGGCGGTGGCGCCGCTCTGCCCGAAGGCCCCGAAGATGACGTGGGCGAGGGAGCGGTTCATCGCCTTGCACATCAGCAGCGTCAGGAAGAGGCCCGCGGCGCCCACCAGAGCTCCCGCGATGATCAACAGCATGTTGCCGACGACGAAGCCGGCGGCCGAGGCGGCGAGGCCGGAGTAGGAGTTGAGCAGCGAGATGACGACCGGCATGTCGGCGCCCCCGATCGGGAGCACGAGGAGGACGCCCAGGAGGAGCGAGAGGCCGCTGAAGACGAGGAGAAGGGGGAGGGGTGCGATTCCGCCCGGTGCGGCGATCACTCCCGCGACCCCTGCGCCGGCCAGGAGGATGGCGAGAAAGAGGAGGGCGCTCACCGTCTTCTGGCCGGGGAAGGTGATCGGGTTGCCGCTGACCCGGCCGGCGAGCTTCCCGACGGCCACCATGCTTCCCGAGAGGGTCACGGTCCCGATCAGGAGAGAGAGCGCGATCGTGGTGCCGATGCCCGCCGTCGGCGTGACCCCGAGCGCGTGGAGGCGGGTGTATTCGGCGACGGACACCAGGGCCGACGCCGCCCCCCCGAACGCGTTGAGGAGCCCGACCATCTCGGGCATGGCCGTCATCTTGACGGCGCGAGCCGCCACCGTGCCGACGAGCGCGCCCACGGCCACCCCGATCAGGACCCCGCCCCACGCCACCGCGCTCTGCTCGACGAGGTCCGCGACGATCGCCATCGCCATGGCGAGGGCCGCCAGCGCATTCCCGTTGCGCGCGGTGGCCGGGGACTGCATCCGCTTGAGCCCCACCACGAACAGGACGGCGGAAGCGAGATAGACGAGTTCCACCAGGGTCGAGAGATCCATGACGGGGTGCAGCTCCTCGTGGGTGGGGGCGTCGGGGGCGGCGGGACCGGGG
>CAYORZ010000369.1:0-1230 GCA_964406485.1 uncultured Gemmatimonadaceae bacterium
GGACCGGCGGGGGTCGCGGCCCCCGTCTCCTGGTGGCCCTCCGCACCGACTGCTCCCCCTGTCACGCGTGGCTGGAACGCGAACGCGCGGCCCTCGCGGAGGCGGCCGAGGAGTGGGGAGGACGCCTGGAAGTCCACGACGTCGCGGGCGACGGGGCGTGCGGCAGCTGGCTCGCCGCCCTCGACGAGTGGGACGAGGTCTTTCATGTGTCCCGCCTCGGCCCCGATCACGCCTTCCCGACGGCTGCCGAAGCGGGCGACTGGGTCCGGTTCGTGGCGATCCAGTGCGAGGAGTGCGAGCGGCCGGAGTGGCCGTGGGTGTCCTGATCCTCGACGGCCGCCGCGTGGCCGCCGACCGGCTCCCGGGGCTGCAGGAACGGGCCCGGGCCGTGCAGGCCGACCGGGGCCGACCGCCGCGCCTCCTGATCCTGGCCTTCGCCGACGACGAGGGTCGCGTGCCCTGGGTCGAGGCGAAGGCCCGGGCCGCGCAGTCCGCCGGGGTCGAGGTGCGATCCCTGCTCCTCCCGCCCGGCATCGGGACGGCCGCCGCTGTTGCCGACTTCCGGGAGGCGGTGGTGCGGCACGCCGCCGACGGCGTCTTCGTGCAGTTTCCCTTCCCGGCCGGGGTCGACGGCGACGCCCTCTCGGCGGTGATTCCCCGCGCGGCCGACGTCGACGTGATGCACCCCGAGGGGGTGAGGCGCTATCTTGCGGGAGAGGGCGATTCCCCCCCGGTGACCGTCACGGCGGCGCTCACGCTCCTCGATGCCTACGGGATCGGGGTGCAGGGGCGACGGTGCCGCATCGTCGTCGGCGAGCCGTCCGACTTCGAGAGGATGCTGCGCGCGGCGGTGGTGCGTCGCGGAGGCGAGGTGCGGATCGAGCCCCTCGCCGGCGACGACCTCGCCCACCGCCTCGCCGATGGCGACGTCGTGATCACCTCGGTCGGGCGTCCCGGAGCCGTCGCGGCGAGCGCCCTGCCGCAGGGAGCCATCGTCATCGATGGGGGGTATTTCAACCCCGGACCCCGGGGCGATGTGGCGATCGGCGATGGGGTTGATCATCTTGGTGCACTGGCTCCGGTCCCGGGAGGGATCGGACCCCTGACGGTGTCGGCCCTGCTCGAGGCCGTGGTGGTGCGGGCGGAGGCAGGTCGGCCTCCCGCCGCCTGAAGAGAGCGAGACAAGGGGTCCGACCCCCGGGCCCTGATCATCGGTTGCACGTCGGGCCC
>CAYORZ010000369.1:1240-2311 GCA_964406485.1 uncultured Gemmatimonadaceae bacterium
GGCCTGGGAAGCCTCGCTGGATATCAGCGACCCCTACGAACAGGGGCGCGCTCAGGCGGAGATTGCCGCCGCGTGGGAGCAGTCCACCCGGGCCGGGGAGATCCAGGTCTCAGCCTTACGCGAGCGAGCCCTGGGGACCGCCCCCGGGGCCTTGATCATGGTTGGCCGGGGGGGCCCCCCGCGGCGGGGTTTGGGTGGGGGGGGGCCCGACTCCCCATGGACGGACATGAACAAGACACCTTCGGTAAAGGATCTGAGAGACCGCCTGACGGCGGTTCTCGCACGGCTCGCCGACGATGCGCTCCGCGACACCCCCCGGGCGTCGGGGGCCGTCGGAGGGGAAGACATCCACGCCCTGGCCCGCCATCTCGGGATGGTCATGGCCGGAGCGACGCCGAGCAATCTCGCCACCGTACGCCCCGGCGTCGCCGGCTACGGCTCGCGCGTGCTCCTGCGCGACCTGGAGACCGGTGACCGGCGCACCCACCACATCATGTCGAGTCAGGCGATGGACATCGTCGAAGACCACGTCAGCCTGGAGTCCCCCCTCGGCGATGCCCTCCTGGGCAGCAGCGTCGATGCAGAGGTGGAGATCCGGACGCCCAGCGGACCCCGCCGACTCCAGGTGCTCGAGATCCGCACCCTCACCGACCTTCTCGACATGCTCGACCCGCCGCAGGCCGAGCCGATCACGGGTACGGACGGATGACGCGGTCCGTCGACCACCTCGTCATCGGCGCCGGCATCATCGGGGTCTCGATCGCCGACGCCCTCGCCGAAGCCGGCGAGGAAGTCCTCGTCATCGACAAGGGACCGATCGGGCACGGCTGCTCCCTCGGCAACGCCGGGTGGGTCACGCCCTGCTTCGCGATGCCCCTTCCCCGCCCCGGGCTCATGCTGACCGCGCTGCGGTGGATGGCCGATCCCGCGAGTCCCTTCTACGTGCACCCGCGGCCCACCCCCCTGCTCATGGGATGGCTGAGTCGGTTCAGCCGCTCCATGACGCGGAAGCGGTTCGCCGCGGGGACCCGCGCCCTCGTCGACCTCTCGCTCTTCAGCCTCGACCGCTAC
>CAYORZ010000370.1:0-2235 GCA_964406485.1 uncultured Gemmatimonadaceae bacterium
GGGAGCCCACATCCTGCTCGTCGACGACGAGCGCGCGATCCTCGAGACGTTGCAGATCCTCTTCCGCAACGAGGGCTACAAGGTGAGCGTCTGCCAGTCGGGCCCCGAGGCGCTGGAGCGGCTGGCCGAGGAGCGTCCCGACATCGTGCTGACCGATATCCGCATGCCGGGGGCGACCGGGCTCGAGGTCCTGTCGCGGGCGCGCGAGGTCGACGAAGAGATGGCGGTGATCCTGATGACGGCCCAGGCATCGCTCCAGTCGGCGGTCCAGGCAGTGAACCGGGGGGCGTACCACTACCTGCAGAAGCCCTTCGCCAACGACGAACTGCTGGCCCTCTGCCGCCGGGCGGTCGAGGCGCGCCGTCTCAAGGTCGAGAACCGGGCGCTGAGGCGAGAGATCCGTCGCCGTGACCGCCGGGGGACCGAGCGGCCGGTGGGGCAGGCGCGTGCCTTCGTCGAGGCCCTGAAGCTCGCCGAAACGGTGGCGCCGACCGACTCCACCGTCCTCATCACCGGCGAGAGCGGCTCGGGAAAGGAGGTGGTCGCGCGGTACATCCACACGCTCTCGGAGCGGGCCGACCACCGCTTTCTCTCGATCAACTGCGGCGCGCTCCCCGAAAGCCTTCTCGAAAGCGAACTCTTCGGCCACGCCAGGGGCGCCTTCACCGGAGCGGTCAGCGACAAGCAGGGACTCCTCGAGGCGGCCGGAGGCGGCACCCTCTTTCTCGACGAGATCGGCGAGACCACCCCCGCCACCCAGGTCAAGCTCCTCCGCGCCCTCCAGGAGCGGGAGGTGATCCCGGTGGGGTCGACCCAGGCGGTGCCGGTCGACGTGCGCATCCTCGCTGCCACCAACCGCGACCTCGAGGAAGAGATCCGGCGAGGCACCTTCCGCAGCGACCTCTACTACCGCCTCAACGTCATCGCGCTGCACCTTCCCCCCCTCCGGGAGCGACGCGACGACGTGCCGCTGCTGATCCGCTGGTTCCTGGGCCGGATGGCGGGTGACGGCGAGCCGCCCGAGATCGACGACGAAGCGTTGCGGCTCCTCGGCGAACACGACTGGCCGGGCAATGTGCGCGAACTCGAAAACGCCCTCGAACACGCACTGATCGTGGCCCGGGGGGCTCCGATCGCTCCCCGCCACCTGCCGCAGCGGGTGCGCGAATCGCCTCCGGCCCGGGTGGTGAGCGACGCACCCCCTGCCAACCCCTCGATGGAGGTCATCGAGCGGGCCTACATCGCCTGGGTGCTGCAGGCCGAGGGCGGCAACAAGACGCGCGCTGCCGAGGTCCTGGGCATCGACCCCTCGACCCTCTACCGCAAGCTCAACCGCTACCGCATCGATTCATGATCGACCCCCCTCCCTTCGATCCCCGCCCCCGTCGTTCCCGGGACCCGCTGCCCTGGGACGACGTGACCGTCTCGGTCGTGATCCCCGTCTACAACGAGCGTCCGACGGTCGAGGCGTTGCTCCGCAAGGTGGCCGACGTCGGACTCCGCACGGAGGTCATCGTGATCGACGACGGGTCGAGCGACGGCACCCGCGAACTCCTCCCCGAACTGGAGGAGGCGGGGCTGATCGACGTCCTCCTTCTCCACGAACGCAACCGGGGGAAGGGGGCGGCGCTGCGCACGGGATTCCAGCACGCGAGGGGCGACGTCGTGGTCGTGCAGGACGCCGACCTCGAGTACGACCCCGACGAGTTCCCGATCCTGCTCGAGCCGATCCTCGCGGGGAAGGCCGACGCGGTCTACGGAAGCCGCTTTCTCGGGGGACCGCACCGGGTGCTCCTCTTCTGGCACAGCGTCGGGAACCGGTTCCTCACCCTCCTGAGCAACATGTTCACCGACCTGAACCTCACCGACATGGAGACGTGCTACAAGATGGTCCGACGGGACCTCCTGCAGGCGCTCCCCCTGACCTCCGACCGCTTCGGGATCGAGCCCGAGCTGACCGCCCGCCTCGCGCAGGCGGGAGCACGGATCTACGAGGTGCAGATCAGCTACCACGGCCGTTCGTATGCCGAGGGCAAGAAGATCGGATGGCGCGACGGCGTCGCGGCCATCGGCTCGATCCTCAGGTTCAACCTCCTGGGCCCGCGTGCGCCCCGCTGGCAGCCGCCCGCCGTTCCCCCCTGGGAGGCCCGGCGCCAGGTCAAGGCCGGCGAGCCCGCCAGCGCCGACGCCGAGCAGATCAAGCGGCCACCGGAGGGGACGCTGGAGCCGTCGTGA
>CAYORZ010000371.1:0-2232 GCA_964406485.1 uncultured Gemmatimonadaceae bacterium
TGTGGAGTCCCTCTCCACCTACGCCAAGCAGTTCCTGGAGCGGATGGAGAAGCCCCACGTCGACGCGATCGAGGGGATCTCGCCCGCCGTCGCCATCGAGCAGAAGAACCCGACCCGGTCCTCGCGCTCGACGGTCGGAACCGCGACCGAAGTGTACGACTACCTCCGGCTCCTCATGGCGCGGGTGGGCCTTACCCACTGCCCCGAGTGCGACCGTGTGATCCGTCCCGACACGGTCAGCGGAGTGGTCGACGCCGCCCTCACCCTCCCCCCGGGAACGCGGTTCCAGGTCTGCTTCCCCCTGCGGCCCGGAACGACCCTCGGCCACGCGCAGATCGTCGAGAATCTGGTGGCGATGGGGTTCGTGCGGCTCCTGGCGGGGGAGCAGACGGTGGATCTGGGCGGCGAGGGGGCGGACGACCCGGCCGTGGCGGGGATCGACCTCGCGACCCGCGACGACCTCCGCGTCGTGGTCGACCGGCTCGCGGTCCCCCGGGCCGACCACGAGGACCGCGAGGCGGCGCTGCACGAACTCGGTGGGCGTCTTGCCGATTCGGTGCACACCGCCTTCACCGAAGGGGAGGGGGAATGCGAGATCATCACGGCCGGGGGGGAGCGACTCGCCTTCACGGAGCACTACCGCTGTCCGGAGCACCCCGAGGTCCATTTCAGCGAGCCCACCCCGCAGCTGTTCAGCTTCAACAATCCGTACGGCTCGTGCCCCACCTGCACCGGGTTCGGCGCCACCCTCGAATACGACCTCGACCTCATCGTTCCCAACCCGATGCGCTCGCTCGAAGAGGGCGCCGTCGACCCCTGGACGAAGCCCCGCTACTCGAGGGAACGTGACCGGCTGCGGCGCTTCGCCCTCGAGAAGGAAGTCTCTCTCTTCACCCCCTGGCAGGAACTCCCCGAAGACTTCCGCCGGGCGGTGATCGAGGGGGAACCGAAGCCTCGCGGTCGCGCCCCCCGCACCCAGGGCTTCAAGGGCGTGCTTCCCGTCCTCCGCTCGCGCGAGAAGAAGCGCTACAAGCAGTACATCCGGGTCTTCCTGCGGCAGTACCAGAGTCCCGTCCCCTGTCGGGATTGCGGGGGCGCGCGGGTACGCCCCGAAGCGCTGCGGGTGCGGATCGGCGACCATCACATCGGCGACATCTCGGCGCTTCCCCTCGACGAGTTGCAGGAGTGGGTCGCCGCCCTCGAACTCGACGCCACGCGGGCACGCATCGCCGAGACGGTGCTGCGGGAAATCACGGCGCGTGTGGGGTTCCTGGTCGAGGTGGGCCTCGGCTACCTCACGCTCGCCCGCCAGACCCGCACCCTCAGCGGAGGCGAGGCGCAGCGGATCAACCTCGCCAACTCGCTGGGCTCCGCCCTGGTCGACACCCTCTATGTGCTCGACGAGCCGACGGTGGGACTGCACCCCCGCGACACCGATGCCCTCCTCTCGCTCCTCCACCGGCTGCGCGACGGGGGCAATACCGTGGTGGTGGTCGAGCACGATCCGGCGGCGATCCGGGTGGCCGATCACGTCGTCGAACTCGGCCCGGGGTCGGGCGAGAAGGGGGGAAAGGTCGTCTACGAGGGTCCCCCGGAAGCGCTCGCGGACGCCGACACCTCGACCGGCCGCTACCTCTCGGGGCGGTCGGGCGTCGCGATCCCGGAGGTGCGGCGACGGACGGAGGCAGGGTGGCTGACCTTGCGCGGGGCCCGGCTGCACAACGTCGAGGCGGTCGACCTCGAACTCCCCCTCGGCGTCCTCACGGTCGTGACCGGGGTCTCGGGGTCGGGAAAGAGCACGCTGATCCACGACGTCCTCTACCGGGCGCTCGAGAAGGAACTCGGAGGTGGCGAGACCTCGGCCCGCGAGCACCTCGGCGAGGAAGTCGGCGCGTACGCCGCCCTCGAGGGGGCGCACCGCCTGGAGGGGGTCCTTCTCGTGGACCAGAGTCCCATCGGCCGCACCCCGCGCTCCAACCCGGTCACCTACATCAAGGCGTGGGACGAGATCCGCAAGCTGTTCGCCGCCCAGCCCCTCGCGCGGCAGCGTGGCTACACCCCCGGCACCTTCAGCTTCAACACGGCAGGCGGGCGGTGCGACGCCTGCAAGGGGGCGGGGCAGGTCGAGATCGAGATGGTCTTCATGGCCGACGTCTACGTCGCGTGCGAGGTCTGCGGAGGACGCCGCTACAAGCCGGAGACCCTCGAGGTGAAGGTCCGCGGACTCGACGT
>CAYORZ010000372.1:0-2232 GCA_964406485.1 uncultured Gemmatimonadaceae bacterium
ACGCTCATGATGTGGCGGGGGGGCGCGGGTCGTTCGCCGACGCTCTCGGACACTTCGGGGGACTCCTCGTGGGTGTCGGGGTGCCCGGAGATGTCTTGTATCCGGCGCAGTCGGTGCGCGACTGGACGGAGCCGGCCGGGGCGGAGTACGAGGAGATCCACTCGATTCACGGGCACGATGCCTTTCTGCTCGAGACGGATCAGGTGGCCCGGATTCTCCATGGAACCCTGGCGCGTGTCGACGCGTCGAGCGGCGCACTGGAGCGGCAGCGCGAGGGGGTGTCATGACTCCGCTGCGGGTGGCCCTGGCGGGATGCGGAGCGGTGGGGTCGGCCTTCCTCCACCTCGTCCACGAGCGGAATCTCGGGGGGCGGTACCGGCCGATCGAGGTGGTGCGGGTACTGGTTCGCGACGCCGAGCGGGAGCGTGGCGTGCCCCTCGCGCGCGACCGCTTCACGACCGACATCGACGACTTCATCGCCACCTCCGCGGATGTGGTGGTGGAGGCGGTGGGCGGCATCGAGCCGATGCTCGCCGTTGCACGATGCACGCTCGACCGGGGGCGCGATTGGGTGACCGCGAACAAGGCACTCGTGGCGGAGCACGGCCCCGATCTGGCGCGCCTCGCTCGGCGCCATGGAGCAGGCTTCGGCACCGAGGCGACGGTGGCCGCCGGGGTTCCGGTCGTGGGGACCATTCGCCATGCGCTCGCGGACACCGGGATCCGATCGATCCGCGGGATCCTGAACGGCACCACGAACTACATGCTCAGCGCGCTGGAAGAGGGTGAGGGGTGGGATTCCGCGCTCGCCGACGCCCGGGCGCGGGGGTTCGCCGAGGCGGACCCCGGCCGGGATCTGGAGGGACTCGACGCCGCCGACAAGATCCGGGTGCTGGCATGGATGGCCTTCGGAATCGACCCGGCGGTGCTGGTGGTCGACCGGTTGCCGGTGCCCGTCGATCCGCTCGCCCTTCTCGCCGACGCCCGGCGGTGGGGGTGCGCGTTGAGACAGGTGGCCGAGGTTCGGAAGGTGGACGGCGGGCTGCAGGCGCTGGTGGCTCCCACCTTCGTGGCCGACCGCTCGGCGCTGCAGCGCACCCGCTTCGAGTACAACCTCGTGGAGATCGACACGTGCCAGGCCGGCGTACAGAGACTGTCGGGTCCCGGGGCGGGGGGGCGGGCGACCGCCTCCGCGCTGCTGGCCGACCTCCTGCGTCGCCACCCCGCGCCCTCGGGCCCCTCGAACGAGCCGGTCGACTCGTTCGAGGGAGAGTGGTGCTGGAGCGTCGGGTTCGACGGAGGGCCGCGCCGTCTGCAGCTCCTGCAGCAGCGGGCCGGTGCCCGATCGATCGCGCTCGGGGCGACCGCCTGCGATGGAGAGCGCGTGCATGCGCAGGTTGGGCCCACAGGTCTCGGAGTGCTGCAGGAGCTCATCGATGAGGTGGCGGGAGGGGACGCCCGTCTCACGATCGCGCGCACGGCTCCCGCGACCTTCGGCTCCGGCGCGCGCACCGAGGGTATGTCCGTGGCCGAAGATGAAGGGGGGTAGCGGTTTACAACGTGCTGACTTCCGGGCGATGTTGAGATGCGGCGCGGCGGTTTCGCGACCGCCCTCTATTTCCTCTCGGCACGGGAGTGCACAGTGCCTGTAGAGATCAAGACCATTCCGGAGGGGTCACTCACCATCCCGCAGGAGGACTTCGACACCGAGGTCCGCACCTCCTTCCACGGGTCGGTGTTCACACCCGACGACCCGGGCTACGAAGATGCTCCGTCGTCGCCGATCTGGTACAGGCTGGCGACCCCGGTACCGGTCGGCTGGAAGGTCAGGCGGCCCTGGTCGTCCACCGCCCAGCGGCCTTCCTCGACGAAGGTCGGGTCGCTGTCGACTTCGCCCTCCATGTACAGGTAGCTGAGGCGACCGCTGCCGTCGGCCTCCAACTCGAGGGTGGCCAGGATTCCCGGGCAGTCGGCGCAGGGCATGAGGCCGCGGAAGGTGGCCGGCGGCCGCAGTCCCGTGCCGTCGTCGCCGGCGGCCCCCGCAGCGGGCGAGCCGGGCGCGGCCTCGCTGGCAGAGTCACGGTCGGGGTTGGCGTCGCCGCAGGCAGCCACGAAGAAGGCAGCGAGCAGGACCGGCCAGAGAGAGGATCGACGACGCATGTCGGCACCCATGGGGCAGCGGTGGCGTGAAAAAGGGAGTCACGCGTTCTTTCGACCCGGAGGCGGCGTAGC
>CAYORZ010000373.1:0-2223 GCA_964406485.1 uncultured Gemmatimonadaceae bacterium
CTGGGCGGGGTATGCGAGCCGCCTCATAGGCGAGAACTGGTGCGAGTCGGTGGTGGACTCCGGCCCCATCATCTCGCGCCAGGAGATGTTGCAGCGCGCCGAGGAGTGGTTCACCCGCGCGATCACCGCGGCGGGGAGCAACGCCGCCCTCGCCGAGCAGCGCACCGCCGCCCTGGCCGCCCGCGCGGCCGTCCGGATGCACCTGGGCGACTGGGCCGGCGCCGTGGCCGACGCCGGAGAAGTGCCCACCGACTTCACCTTCTGGGCCCGGTACGAGTCGGCCGAGCAGAGCCAGTTCAACCGCACCTACTTTGCGGGAGCCAACGAGCCGTATCGGGCGGTCACGGCCTGGAACACCGTCTACGAGGAGTACTACACGGAGACGGGCGACCCCCGCACCCCCTGGGTGGACACCGGCCAGACGGGTGATGCCGCGGTGCAGATGGTCGACAACAGCCGGGTGCCCTTCTACCGCCAGGAGAAGTTCACCGAACGCGGCTCCGACATCCGACTCTCGTCGGGGGCCGAGATGCGTCTGATCGAGGCCGAGAAGATGCTCCGCGATGGGAACCTCGAGGGCGCCTTCGGCATCGTCAACGCCCGTCGTACCGCGCTGGGACTCGATCCGCTCGACCCCGCCGACGCCCAGGAAGGGTGGACGATGTTCAAGCGCGAGCGGGGTGTGGAACTGTGGCTCGAGGGCCGCCGGATGGGCGACCTCTACCGGTGGGCGGCCGACGGCACGCCCGGGGCGCTCCACCCGATGGAGATCGCCGGAAACCCCGCGTCGTACCTCGACGAGGACCAGACCCTCTGCTACCCGATCTCGAAGTCGGAGCGGGAGTCCAACCCCAACCTCTCCAACTCCCCCTGAGGGGTGGAGACCGCGGCCGGCTCGCGTCGACGCCGCGGCTACCATCGGAGGGGGTCCCGCTTCCCGGCGGGGCCCCCTCCTGCCGTTGGGCCCCCGGTGCGGCTACCGCCCCAGGGGCACCCCGATCCGGATCAGCGGGATCGCCTGCGACTCGGGAGCGTTGCCGCCCGGGTCCCCGTCCGACCCGCGTATCGCGGAGAAGTTGAGGAGGGCGGCGAGAACGGCCGCACCCCCTCCCACCACGAGCGCCCCCGTGCGGAAGCGGTCGAGGGTCTTGATCTCGACCATGGCGATCCCCGAGAGGGGGACGTCGACCTCCTGGACCAGGACCCGTGCTCCCCGCAGGTCACTCGCCGTCCCGACCGAGGCCTCCACCACCACCACGTCGGCGCTCCGCCGCAGAAAGGTGCCGTCGAGAAGGCGCGGGCCCGGCAGCCGAACGTCCTGGAGGAGGGCCGCGGTGGGCGCATCGATCCGGAGGCGCACCTCCTGGCCGGGAGCGACTTCGGCGATCGTCGTCGGCGTGAAGGTGTAGCACCCCGACGTGACGAGGGCGATCGTGATCAGGGGCATCCACGAACGAGGCATCTCGTGACTCCGGAGAGGGGTGGAAAGCGGATCCGCGCAAGACTCCGACGGCGGGCAAGATGCACCGCTTCCGTCGCCGGCGCCACTCAACTTCGGCCCGCGAAGCGACGACACTCGGGCGGGAGCCATCCACCCACGCGCGGCACGGCGCACCCCTCCCCCGAGCTCCGATTCCGGCAGGGACGGACTCCGCACTCGAGGTGACCCGGACCCGATGGACCACCCACGACCGATGACCCCCGCGCCTCCGGCTTCCCCCCCACCGCCGGTCGCGGCGCGGACCGTGCCCACCGACCTGCAACTCGCCCGGCTCTTTCACGCCGAGACCGCCTCGGCCACCCTCGCGCACGTTGCCCTCGTCGGGATCATCGTCGCCTTCCTCTGGTCGCACGCACCCCACCCGCTGCTCCTGCGGCTGCTGGTCGCCGTGGGGATCGCGGCGATGCTCCGCTTCGTCGTCCATCATCGCGCCCGCCGCTGGGCCGACAATGCGCGCGAGCTGGCGCGCGCGACCCGCGTGTCGACGCTCCTGATGGCCACCGTCTGGTTCGGAGTCACCCTTTCACTGGCCGGCGTCCTCGACAACGCCACCTGGAACCGGTACCTCCTCGCGGTGGTCGGGATCGTGGCGGCGACCAACGCCACCCATATGGCCGACCGCTTCGGCTACCACCTCTTCACCGCCCTGATCATGTCGGCCGCGGTGGGGGGCACGCTGATCCAGAACGCCGGACAGGGGGTGCCGATCGACCTCCTCGCGA
>CAYORZ010000374.1:0-2221 GCA_964406485.1 uncultured Gemmatimonadaceae bacterium
TTTCCGTTTTGTTGCTGGTCCTGCTGGCTCCGGTGGCATGGGGCGAGGATCCTCAGCCGCAGCCGCAACCCCAGCCGCAACCCCAGCCGCAACCCCAGCCGCAACCCCAGCCGCAACCCCAGCCGACCCAGCCCCCTCCGCCGCCGGATGCGGACGGCGACGGCATCCCCGACGGATGGGAGGAGAGCATGGGGCTCAACTCCCTCGACGGACGCGACGCCCCGCGCGACTTCGACTACGACCGCCGCTCCAACCGCGCCTCCTTCCAGGCCTCGGCCGATCCCAACACCGACTGGGCCTTCGTCCCCGTACCCGGAGGCGGCGGCCCCGTCGGCGGCGTCTCCACCCTCAACGACCTCGGCCAGATGGTGCGTCTCGAAGGAGCAACGCTCCACCGCTACGAAAGCGGCCAGTGGGTGGATCGCGGTGCCTTCGCCGGACAGGGGGGCTTCGAGCCCGACACCCTCGCGCAGAACAATTTCGGTCTCGTCGCCGGTTGGCGCGATCCTGCCGGACCGGGAGGCGCCGCAGGCGCCGCCCAGGCGGTGCTGCGCGACCTTCTCGCGGACACCCTCCATGTCGTCGCCCCGGCGGGCGCGGAGGCCGTCGAGGTGCTGCGGATCACCGACTCGGGCTTCGTCTACGGGCGATACCTCGGGGCGGACGGGCGTTGGCGGCTCTTCCGCCACCGCGGGGGGGTGACCGAGCATTTCGAGAACCCGCAGGGCGACCTGCTCTGGAGGACGGGCAACGCGCGCGGGGAAATGCTCGCCGTCTTCGACGACGAGGAGGGCGAGGAGGTGCGCGTCTTCGCCGGAGGGCAGTGGCACGCGGGCATGGCCGGGGCCGACACCGTGGTGCTGGACGACGCGGGGGAGCTCGCCGACCTGGCGGGGGCCGGGGCGCGGACGGGCTGGCGGCGGTGGCTCTCCAACGCCGGGGGCGACATCCTGGAGGCGGCCGCGCCGGACACCGCGCCCGGGAGCGGTCCACCCGACCCGGACGGGGCGGTCTTCCACGCGCCCGGCTTCCCGCCCTCGGCCCTGGCCGACCCGGACCGCGCCCCCGGCGGGCCGCTGCCGCCGCGCCGGGTCGTGCCCCTTTCGCTCAGCGCCCTCGGCGACGCCTCCGGCTACCTCCTGGGCGCGGCCCAGGGGACCGTGGAGGTGGGCGACCCGCACGACCCCTTCGCCGAGGACGAGATCGCCGTGGGCGCCCGCCAGGGCTTCCTCTGGCGGCCGGGAGGCTTCCACCTCGTGCATGAAACCCCTTGGGATTCGGAGTTCCTCGCGGTCAACCGGGCCGGATGGATCGCGGTGGCCTACTGGACCCTGGAGCAGCGGGAGAGCGAATCGACCCACGACTTCGGCGACGGTCCCGAGACTTGGACCTACGCCGCCTACGTGCCCACCTACGGGTTGCTGGTGCCGGAGAACGACGCCGACGGCAACGGGCTGCCGGACCACTGGGAGCAGCGCTGGTTCGGGGCGACCGGCCAGAACCCGGAGGGCGACCCGGACGGGGACGGGCTCTCCAACCTGGAGGAGTACGCCTTCGGAACCCGCCCGGACCGGGCCGACACGGACGGGGACGGGACGGGCGACCGGGCCGAGATCGCCTTCGGCCTGAGCCCCCACGACGGCTCGGACGCGGCCATGGACCTCGACGGGGACGGAATACCCAACGGATGGGAGCTGGCGCACGGCCTGGACCCCCTCGATCCCGGCGACGCCGGGGAGGATCCCGACGGGGACGGCCACACCAACCTGCAGGAATACGCGGCGGGCAGCGACCCCGGCGACCCGGACTCCGATCCGACCACCGTGGACCTCGACGGGGACGGGATGAACGACGCGTGGGAGGCGGCCAACGGCCTCGATCCCCTCGATCCGGCGGACGCGGACCACGACTGGGACTACGACGGGCTGACCAACTTGCAGGAATACCAGGCCGGCACCGACCCGAAGCCGAAGTGGCGCACCGTGCCGATCGTCGGCATGCCCGGCTGGGGCGGCGGCATCGGGGGCGACGGCACCCTCGCCTCCCCGGCGGTGGGCAGCTTCAACCCGCTCGGACAGTTGGTCAGGGTGGAGCGCGCCGGAAACCAAGTGGTCGCGAGGCGCTGGGACCCCCTCGCCGTCTCGGGCGAAGCCGACGGCTGGAGCCCGCCGAACCTGCCCCTCGGAGCGGCCCACGGCACCGGGACCCTCTATCTCGGCGG
>CAYORZ010000375.1:0-2219 GCA_964406485.1 uncultured Gemmatimonadaceae bacterium
CGCCCAGCGCGTAGCCGATTCCGCCCCTCTCCTCCACCGGCTGCTCCCACCCGTCCCGTGCCTGGATGGTATCCCAGACCAGGGTACCGATCACGCCCAGTCGCCGGGGCCGCCGGGAGTCCGTCATCGCTGGCCGTACCCCTCCTCGATCCCGACAAGGAGGAGCCCGGCCGCGCCCACGACTCCGGGGGCCTCGGGGAGGGCGGCCGGGACGATCCGGCAGGAGTCAGCGAGGGTCCGGAAGGCCCGCCGGTGGGCTTCCGCCCGGAGCGGACCGAAGAGGGGCTCACCCGCCCGGGTCACGCCACCCATGATGATCACGGCTTCCGGATTCAGGAGGTTGATCACGTTGGCCACGCCGACCCCGAGAAAGCGGGCCGCCTCAGTGAGCACCCCGGTGGCGAAGGGATCGCCCGCGGCGACCGCCTCGTAGACCGTGGCCGAGGTGATCGCGTCCGGGTCGCCGCCCGTGAGCTCGGGAAGGAGCGAGTGCGCCCCTGCCGCGAGTCCTTCCCGGGCCCGGGCCGCGATGGCGGTCCCCGACGCGTAGGCCTCGAGGCAGCCGTCGTTGCCGCAGGGGCAGCGCCGCCCCCCGACCTGGACGGTGGTGTGGCCGATCTCTCCTGCCCCGTCCCTGACCCCGTGCACCACCTTGCCGTCGAGAATGTAGCCCCCCCCGACCCCCGTCCCCACGGTGATCCCGACCAGCGACGACGCGCCCTGTCCGGCACCCTGCCACCACTCGCCGTAGGTGGCGCAGTTGGCGTCGTTGTTGATGACGACCGGCCAGGGCACTTCGGCCCCGATCCGGTCGCGCAGGGGGAAGTCGCGCCACCCGAGGTTGGGGCTCTCGACCACCCGTCCCGCGGCCCGGTCGATCGGACCCGGGCACCCGACCCCGACACCGACCACTGTGCCCCCCGTCGAGCGGGTGATCTCGTCGACCGCCTCGCGCACCAGCCGGACCACGTCGCCGACCACCGCCTCGGCCCCACGTTCCGCGTGCGTGGGTGCCCGCCGCAGCGCCTGCGCCGCCCCCCCGATCGCCGGCACCGCGCCCGCCACGAGGTTGGTTCCTCCGATATCGATCCCGATGACCCACTCGCTCATGGTGCTCCCTGCAAGGGGAAAGGGGCGTCTCCTTCAACTTCGCCCAGCACCTCGTCGACCGAAATGTCCCGCATGCATCGGTGGTGTCCCAGGGGACAGCTCCGCGCATGACACGGGCTGCAGGCGAGGGCCCGGTAGATCACCCGGGCCCGCCGGTCGAGTGGAGGGGTGTCGTGGGGCGACGTCGACCCGAAGAGCGCCACCACGCGGGGACCGCTCGCCGCAGCCACGTGCATCAGCCCCGAGTCGTTGCTCACCACCGTCTCGCACCGTGCCATGAGGTCGACCACTTCGCCAAGCGACGTCCTTCCGCAGAGCGAGACGGCCCGCTCCCCCCCTGCGGCAGCGATCGCCTCTCCGGCGGCGCGCTCTCCCTCGCCCCCGAAGATCCAGACCCGACGGCCGCGCGACGCCACCTTCCGGGCCAGCTCCGTCCACCGCTCCAGCGGCCACCGCTTCGCCGGTCCGAAGGCGGCCCCCGGAGCCATCGCGACGATTCCGTCGTCCCCGACCTCCGGAAGCCCCAACCGCCCGGCGGCCGCCCGGCCCTCCGCCTCGTCGACACGCAGCCGGGGCCAGGGCACGCCGTCCACCCCCGGTGTCGCCCCCGCTTCCATCCCGAGAACGGCCATCCGCTCCACGGCCCACCGGTGGGTCTGCGCATCCACCGCCCGCACGTCGTTGATCAGGAAGTGGCGGTGCTCCCCGAGAATTCCCGTCCTCCGGGGAATACCGGCCAGGAAGGGAATCAGGGCCGCCTTCAGCGCTCGGCGGGTGATGATCGCCCGGGCGTACCCCCGCCGCCGCACCTCTCGCGCCACCCGCGCCTGGACCGCCGGCCGCAGGCGTCCATGCTCGACCGGCAATGGAAGGTGGGCGTCGACCTCGGGCATGCGGGCCAGGAGGGGTCCCGCCCACTCCGGGGCGAGGACGTCGATGCGCGCGTCGGGGTGCGCCCGGCGGAGGACGATGAAGAGACTCTGGCACATCACGAGGTCGCCGACCCACGCCGGGGCCACCACGAGGATCCCGCCGTCACGTGCCATCGCCGGGCGTCACTCCTCGCCGAGACTCAGCACTGCCAGGAAGGCTTCCTGGGGGATCTCCAC